>JAJYVB010000348.1 GCA_021792265.1 Deltaproteobacteria bacterium
GCGGCTTGAGGCGCAGCATCCCGCGCAACCGGTTATGGGCGGCCTGAATTTCACCGCGTCGCTCCTCCAGGATGGCGTCGTACGCTCCGGGTGCCGTAACCAGATCAAGGGCCCATCTGACGTGCGCGGAACGCTCGGCTATCGGCATGTTGCCTCCAGCCGGCCGCGACTCCGCAAGGGTGTTGGCGCGTTCGTGCCAAGGAGTCAGCCATTCAAGCCGGTCGCCGCGTTGCTCGAAAGCCGCCATTACAACCTCTTCGGCAAATTCCTCCACCTCTTCACGGAGTACATAGCGGATTCGAAGCAGCATCAGTGCCGCGCGTCGTGCTATCGCGTCGGAGAATTGCGCACCCGCGCGAGCGAAATTAGAATCGGGTTGCTGAGTTAGCGCCCGCGCCAGCACGGCATGACAGGCTTCCTCCACAATCGGGGTGGTGCGTCCGAGATACAGCGCGTCGGGATCGATGCGGCGATCGAACACGGCCGCCGCTGGAAATTCCTGAGAATCGAGCTGCACAAGCCGCTCCTTGAGGTCGCCGGGATGGAACGAAAATACACCTTCCTTCTTGAGCGGGCGGAGGTAGCCGTTGAAGCGTTGCGCGACCTCAGTCATGAACCGCTGCACGGAGTGGGGGTCGCCGAGCACGCGGTCCGTCGCTTCGATCTCTGCCGCGACTTCATCAGGCTTGATGGCGCGCTGGGCGAAGTAGGCGCGCTCTTCCTTCTCGCTCGCCGCAGCCTTGTCCCATGCCGCATGCAGCCGGCTCACGCTTGGTGCCGACAGGGCAAGCTGCATCTGGACCGCGCCCTTGCGCCGTAGCAGTACGTTGTCCACCACCGCCTCCACTACTTGCTCGACATTGGCGGGAACCGGTACGGCAACGCCAAGCGCGCGGCGTATCTCGCGCGCCTTGCGGATCAGAACGTCGAGCACCACCTGGTCAACCGGATTATCCGAGCCGTACAGCAAAACGGTCTTCACCTTGTCGCGCGGCTGGCCGAAACGGTCAACGCGACCTTCGCGCTGTTCAAGACGGTTCGGATTCCAGGGAAGGTCATAGTGAACGACCGAGTCGAAGTGGCCCTGCAGGTTGACGCCCTCGCTCAGGCAATCCGTGGCAACCAAGACCCGCCGCGGATGCTTGGCGAGTTGCTCGATTCGCTGGCGGCGAAGCTCCTCGCCGTCCCTGCCTGTCACGACGCCAACGCTCAAATCGGGGAACTCGCGGCCAAGTTGGGCGCTAAGTCTGTCCGCAACGTAGTATGCCGTATCGATAAAACGGCAGAAGATGATTGCGCGATAATTGTCGCGCAGCAGCTCCGCGGTCACGCGTGAACATTCGTCAACCTTCCGATCAGAGCCGCCGCTAATGATTTTCTCGGCCTGCTGACGGAAGTCGCTGAGCCGCCGAAGCTCAGAAGTCCGCTGGCTCGGCTCCAGGCTCGCTACGGCGGCATCAAGCGCGGCTGTGGGGGCATAATCGACCGGATTGTCCCCAACCATCCCGTCAAGGACCTGCTGCTCGTAGCTATCCTCGCCGACATCCGGGCCGTCGGCCTCCGCGGCCCCACGCGCATTGCCTTCCCGCTTCGACAAAACACTTGCGGCCATCGCGGGACTCGACAGCACACATCGCAGCAAGGCGATCGCCGCCCAATGGCGGACCCGCTGTTGCTGAGCCTTCAGCTTGTCGCTCTGCTCAACCGTCTCCTGACAGTACCTGAGAACATCGTCGAAAAGCCTTCGATAAGGAGGACTGAGCGGATACGACCTCTCGGAGGCCACACGCTCCGGAAAAGGGGTGTCCCCGCCGAGCCATTTTTCTACGTCGCGGCGACGGCGCTGAACCAAATGACCGACAAGACGAGTCCGGTTAAGCGACGACGCAGGATCAGTATCAAACGAGCGGTCGATAACCCCGAGCAGCGAACGAAAACTTTCCTCGATACCGCTGTGCGGAGTGGCAGTCACCAAAATAATGTGACGGTTCGGATCGTCGGCCAGCGCCCGCAGTAACTCGTAGCGCTGCTGCTGTACGCGATCGTCAGTCGCACCGCGCGGACGCGTCGCGAGATGAGCCTCGTCCACGATAACCAGATCAGGCGCGTACTGGAGAAGAAAATGGCGATGGCTGCCCGATTTGACGAAATCGATGCTGGCCACCAGATGCGGGTACTGCGCGTAAACGCTCAGGTCGTTGCGCGGCAGATTGCGGGCCAGTCGGGCGTAATTCGAAGGAACCACAACGGCGGGCTCAATACCGAATTTCTCCCGCAGTTCGGGTTCCCATACTTGGTCGCAGAGGTGAGCTGGACAAAGGACCAGCAGCCGCCGCGCGATACCGCGGTCGAGCAGCTCACGGGCGATCATGCCGGCCTCGATCGTCTTGCCCACGCCTACATCGTCGGCGATCAACAAGCGCACAGGATTCAACCTGAGCGCCATGATCAATGGCACGAACTGATAGGGACGCGGCGTAACTGATAAGCGGCCGGCGGACCGGAACGGCGCGGCGCTGCTTCGCAGCAGCAGGCGCGCCGCGTCAAACACCACGCGGCTCGCGCCGGGGTCGCCCACTACATCGGCTTCGGGCCTTGGGAATGTGGCCGCCCGGATCTCACCCCGCTCAAGCGGAAGGAAGACCCCCGTCCCCTCGGCTTCGGTTCCCGTGACCGGCTTGAGATTCAACACCAAGTCGGGAGCACCAGAAGGCAAAACGATCCAGTCCCGGCCTCGAACTCGGACCAGGCTACCTACTGCCAATTCCCGCTGCGTCATTGTTCCCCCCGCACCTGCTCCTCTCTAGTGTCCCGTCTCTGAATTAAATATGGGTTTGTTCGTCTATGCAGCATGGGCGTAAAAGCAGGTGGAGTGGAAGTGAGGGCGGCAGACCGCGAGCAA
>JAJYVB010000349.1 GCA_021792265.1 Deltaproteobacteria bacterium
GGTATCTGATGAGGGTTGCGCTAATGTCTGCTCGGGGTTGGCGGCTGCACCGAGCAAAGGGAGAAAGCCGGCGATGAACCTGCGCGCCATGTTCGAGAGAGCCGTTGAGCGCTACCCTGAGGCTGAGGCGATCGTCGAGGGCGACCGCCGCTTTAGTTACAAGCGATGGAACGAGCGCATCGACCGCGTGGCTGGTGGCTTCGCCGAGATGGGCGTGGCCAAGGGCGACCGTGTCGTCATCGCGCTTTCCAACCGCGAACAAACCGCCTGCGCCTACTGGGCGTGCCAGAAACTTGCGGCGGTGGCCACGCCGATAAACTTCCGCTTCTCGCCCGAGGAGATCGCGTACGTCTTGAACGACGCGCAGGCGCGGCTTTTCGTCATGGGCGACGAGAGCAAGGACGCCGCGGAGCGGTCCCTGCCACTCCTGGCAAAACGGCCGCCGCTCGTTTACACCGGTGCGCAGCCGCTTGCCGGCGCCCGTCCGTTCGAAGCGCTTGCCGGCGGTGCTGCTCCGCTTACGCGCCGCGAGCCGCTCAGCGACGATGACCTGAACCTTATCCTGTACACGGCCGGGACGACCGGCCGTCCCAAGGGCGTGCCGCGAACCCATCGCAACGACTACGCCGCCACGATGGCGGAGTTGGTGCAGTTCCACTGGTCGCTTCACGAACGGACACTGGGCGTGATGCCGCTGTTCCATACGATGGGGATGCATACGCTCACGGCGATGGCTTTCGTAAACGGACTCTTTGTTGCCCAGCCACGCTTCGACGCGCTCCAGGCGCTGGAGCTCATCGCACGCGAACGCATCTCGGCGCTTTATCTCATACCGACGATTTTTCACGAACTGCTCCATCACCCCGCCGCCGGGCGGTGCGACTTGAGCTCGGTGCGCAAGGTAAGTTATGCGGGCGCGCCGATGACGCGCGCGCTCACGCTCGAATGCGACACCGCGTTCAAGCCCGAAGTTCTCGTCAACCATTACGGCAGCACCGAGGTGTACACGTTCTCCATCTGCGAGCACATACGGGAAAAACCCGGATGCGCTGGACGGGCCGCCATGAACGGCACATTGCGGGTCGTAAAGGCGGAACGCGAGCGCCGCGTCGCACCCGGCGAGACGGTGGCGCAGGGCGAGGTCGGCGAGATAATCGTCGGTGCCGACTCCGACGAAGCGTTCGCCGGTTATCTCAATCGTCCGGATGCCAGCGCCGAGGCGCTGCGCGACGGATGGTACTTCACCGGTGACCTCGGATACCTCGATCCCGAGGGCGACCTCTGGGTTGTCGGGCGTGTTGACGACATGATTATCAGCGGTGGCGAGAATATCCATCCAACCGAGGTCGAGGAGGTTCTCGTACGCCATCCCCAGGTGCGTGAAGCGGCGGTCGCGGGCTTGCCCGACGACAAGTGGGGCCAGGTGGTTGCCGCCTTCGTGGTTCCCACAACAGAGGATCTTAGCGGGGAGGATCTGGACCGCCATTGCCTGGAAAGCGCGTCGCTAGCCGGATTCAAACGTCCGCGCCGCTATGTCTTCGTGAGAGCCATCCCCAAGAGTCAGTCGGGAAAGGTGCTGCGCCGCAAACTCCAGGCCGGCGAGTACGAGACCTTGACGCCGCACCGCACCAACGCATGACCTGTCGGCCGCGAGGCCGGCTGGCGGGCGCGCGGTGTCGGTCCCGCGGCGTTTAACGGCGGGCTTCAGCCCTGGCTCAAGCCGTACTTGCGGATCTTCGCGTAAAGTTTTTTGCGAGAGACGCGCAGGAGCTTCGCCGCCTGCACCTTGTTGCCGCCCGTCGCCTCCAGCGCCCGGCGGATAACAGCGCGCTCGATATCGGCAAATGTACCCAGAGTTTCAGTGTGGCTTGGCGCCGGAGCGGAGGACTGATGATGTATGGCGGGCGGGAGATCCTCGAGCTGGATTAGCTGGGAACGGCCGAAAGTAAAGGAACTTTCGATCGAGTTGGAAAGCTCACGGACGTTGCCCGGCCACGAGTAGCGTTCCATGGCTGCCAGGGCGAGCGGTTCGATCCCGACCACCGGCGTCCTGCGGCTAATCTTCTGGTTGAACAGGTTGATGAAGTGTTCCACCAGAAGCGGAACGTCAGAGAGCCGCTCGCGCAGCGGCGGCACGTGCAGGACGCTCGCCTGCAGGCGGTAGTAGAGGTCATCGCGCAGTTGGCCCGCCTTTAAGGCCTCCTCGGGGTCGCGATTGGTGGACGCGATCAGGCGCACGTCAACCGGAACCTCCTGGGTCGAGCCGACGGGTCTCACCGTCCGTTCCTGAAGCGCTCGAAGAAGCTTGGTCTGCGTCTGCGGGCTCATTTCGGTGATCTCGTCGAGGAACAGGGTTCCGCCGTCGGCGGCGCGAAAGAGGCCGAGGTATTCAACCGTCGCCCCGCTGAAGGCACCGCGTTTGTACCCGAATAGTTCACTCTCGATCAGATCGCGCGGAATGGCAGCGCAGTTAAAAGGCACAAAAGACGCCAATGGATGGGGCCCTGCCTCGTGAATTGCCCGTGCGACGAGTTCCTTGCCGCTTCCGCTTTCTCCCACGATCAGGATAGTGCCGCGGGTCATGGCCGCAGCCTGGATCCGTTCGTAAAGCTGGCGCATCGCCGGACTCGCGCCGATCAGGCCGTGAAAGCGGCTGCGCTCTTCGACGGGAAGGCGAGCAGCTTCCTCTTCGAGGTCCCTGATCCGGGCGTCGGCCACCGCCGACACTGAACGAAAATAGCTGTCGGCAAGAAGGATTATCCGGATGTGGCTCAGCTTGTCGAAAGCCAGGTAGACCTTCGGTGTCAGCAGGGCAGGGAAGACCGCGGTGGCGCTTTCCTCGAACAGGTGCGTCGAGACGACGACCTCTGAAAAGGGGACTTTGCGGCGGGCGAGTT
>JAJYVB010000051.1:0-2696 GCA_021792265.1 Deltaproteobacteria bacterium
TCTGCACCTCTGGCGTTAAGTTAAGGAAAAGCGCGGCTGCAAGTAAAGACGCCAAAGACGCAGCCCCGCGCTGCAGGCCGAGTTCGTCCGCAGCGCAGAGCGCTGGGAAAGGCCGAGCTTGCTGGTTAGGCGCTCTCGGCCCTTACCGTCAGAACGGGGCAGGAAGCGCCGCGGACAACGCCCTCAGCTACGCTTCCCAGGAAGAAACGCGCGACGCCGGTCCGCCCGTGGGTTGCCAGCACGATCAGATCAGCCCCGATCTCCGCGGCGGTTTCCAGTACCGCCGTGGCAACTTCAGGCGGAAAAGCGGCTCGCGTCATGACGTGGCATTTGATTCCCGTAAGGCGCTCGTTTGCGACCTCCCGCAGCTTTTCGGAAACCTGGGCCTCCTCGCGCGGATTCACGTGCGCAGTAACGTGCGATTCGCCGACTGCCGGCAGGATTGGAACGACGTGTAACAGATGAACCGTGGCGTCGTTGTTGGCGGCAATCTTTTTGGCCAGGTCCAGGGCGGCGTAGGACGCCCCGTCGAACTGGACCGGGCTGAGGATGTTGTGGAATGGATGCGCCATATAATGTCCCTCCCGATACCCACCGGCCTTAATCCGCAGCCACGTGGCGGTTAAGGCACATGTCTCAGCCCTTAGACAAGCCAGAAACGTACCAGTTCAGAGGCGCAACTCAAGGCCGCACAGAAATGCGGAAGTTCCCTGGATTTACGGTTAGTGCATGATCTTGATGAGTCCCGATGTTCGCGGAAGCGATTAAGCTTTCTTATCAGGACTGCAGAAAAGCGAAGATTTTGTAGAGGGTGCTTTTAGCGTCGTCGCCGGACTGTCCAGGCTGCACTTGCTTGTGACTTCTCATAAGAAAATTTCCGAGCCACGGCGCCAAGGCTTTGGGCCGCAGGAAACCGGCACAGATGGCACTGTCAATCGAGCTCGCGGGGTAAATCCAGCACAATTTATTACGATATAGGTGGCGTTTGCCTAAGACCGCGGCTAAACAACCGAATCTAAGTTCTCACCGGATTTGTCATGAGAAAAATTAATTTCATCGGCATCTTGAAACAAGACTTGAAGCGGGCTACTATTCGGGCGCCTTATGCAGATAGCCGCGCTTGAGGGGTGTGGCTTTCGAAACAAGTATTAGAAACGTTGCTTAATGTATCCGTCGGACGGCTTACAGGCGACTCCCGATCCAAGGATGCAGAAGCAACCCGGCGCCAGGGTCTCGCCCAGTCGGCAGCTCGGGCATCGCGAGAACGGAGCGCAAGAGGGAGGCGCGCATGTCAGAACGGAAGCTTGGTAAGGTTTGTATACTGTGCGGAGCGCTGGTGGCTCTTCTAATGCCACGAATTAGCGTGGCCGCAGACTCAACGGATTCGAAATCCCTTCGCGAGATCCGGAACGAAATCAGGAGGCTCGAGAACAACCGGGCACGCGACCGCGAGGAGATTCAGCAGCTTGAAAAGAAGGTCGACCAACTGGAGGGGGAAAACAAGCAACTCCAGCAGACCAGCACGCAAATAAAGAGCGAGCAGGTCCAGACCACACAAGCTGTCAAACAGGTCCAAAAGCAAGTTGCAGCGGGACCGTCTGTGAGCCAGGTGTCGGACGTGTTCGGACGCTACCTTGGTTCGCATACGTTTACGGTGACCGGTGCGGCGGGCTTCGACTTCATCTACGACCAGCAAAGCGGCGCGCTCGACGATATTCATCATGCGACGCAGAACACCTTCCTGTTCGACTGGGAACCGATGGTCCTCTATCGCCCGGCCGATTGGATCCTTTTCGAGGGCGTGCTCAGCGGGGCGTTCGGCGCAACCGGTACCGGGACCGACCTCTCCACCGCCGACTTCCAGTTGTTCCTCAACGACTACGTAACCGTGGTCGGCGGCCTTTTCGATCAGCCGTTTGGCGATTGGTACGAAAACCAGAGCCCGATGTGGGTCAACCGGTTCGTTACCGCTCCGCTGCCTTTTGGGGTGGAACCGGTAGTGCCGCCGGGTGAGATGGGACTGCAGGTGCGCGGTGGGTTCCAATGGGGACAAGCCGGGCAGGACTTTGACTATACGGTATGGGCCGGCGACGGCATCGGTTGTAGCGAGCCTGTGCTGGGCGCGGCTTGCTCAAGCCCGACAGCGGTGGCCTTCAGCCAGACCAACGGCAAGTCGGTGGGTGGGCGCTTGCGCGTCTATCCGATTCCGGTGGACGCCGACATGGGTCGTCTGGAGCTGGGCGCGTCGACTTATGATGGCAAATGGTCAGGCAGTAGCTGGTTCACGTCATGGGGTGTGGACTTCAACTACTTCGTTGGCCATCTGCAGGCCCGAGGGGAGTGGCTACAGTCGTACCGTCAGCTCCCGGGCGTGAATTTCTCTGACAATCGGCAGGGCTGGTACGTGCAGCTCGGCTACTTCCTAAACGGCGTCGACGTGCCGTTGCTGCCCGCCGCGCTGAACAGGTACGTACAACGATTGGAGCCGTTGATTCGTTACTCCGGAGTGAACCAGCATGGCGTCGCTATCGACGACATCGCAGCGGCGACCGGGGTCGGTTTGGGCGGTCTTCAGACGGGTCTGATACCCGACTTCGGGCTGAACGGCTCGCCTGCATTGTACGCGCCGCATTCGCGCGAAGTGGCCATCGGCCTCGACTATTGGATTGCGCCTTCGATTGTCTGGCAAAATGAGT
>JAJYVB010000051.1:2706-14582 GCA_021792265.1 Deltaproteobacteria bacterium
AACGAGTTTGACCTCGAGCTGCCGGAAGCGGGCGGAGTCTTCGTGGCCGCCAACGGTGCCCAAACGCCCGCTGGCGCGATCCCGAACGACCGTGCCTTCCTGAGCCAGTTCACCATTGGCTTCTGACGGGCGAGGAGACGAATCATGAGGAAGACAATAACTGCAATAGTGCTTGCCACCTTGCTAATTGGATCGATGGGTGGATTCGCGTTAGCTCAGCCGATGAGTAAGGCTGAGCATCAGCGGCTCTTCATAAAGGGTGCGCAGCTTTGGCCGCTTTACTGCAACACCTGTCACAATGCTCGGCCTGGTTCGGAGAAGGCCCCCTATGAGTGGAACGCGATCATCCTGCACATGCGGATGCTGGGGAACATTCCGGCCGACGATCAGCGCGCTCTGGTCGAGTACTTGAAAGCTCGGTAAGCTGGCGAGCGTCCGCGGCGAGGGAGCCGGCTTGCGCCGGCTCCCTCGCGCTAAGCGCGCAGCGCGAGCGAGCAATTAGCCCCGGTTCGGAGGCCGGGTTTCAGCGCAGTCGCGAGCCACCTTCGTTTCACAGGACCGCTCGGGTTTAACAAGAGCAATTGTGCTGCCGATAACCATTAACCACGCCGCCCAGGGCGGTTACGATGCTTTGGAGGATCCCTATCGTGAGCAGAACATTTCTCAGCTTGACTGTGGCCTTGGCGATGCTCTGCGTCGTGGCGCTCGGTGCGTCGCGGGTCCATGCTCAGAACGCAGCGCTCAGCTTCAAGATCTTCTGCGCTCGGTGCCATGGCGACGACGGTAAGGGCGATGGCCCCGACGGCGCCAGCCTAAGCACTCATCCGCAGGACTTCCGGGACTGTGCCGCGATGAAGAAGATATCCGACGACACCATGTTCAAGGCGATCAAAGGAGGCGGCGCATCGGTTGGCCTGCCGGGAGATATGCCACCCTGGGGCCAGGGGCTTTCCGACGACCAGATCCACGGCTTGATGACTTATATACGGGGTTTCTGCAAGAAGTAAGCGTCGTGCAGCCCCGGTCGGATTGCCGGGGACATGCGCATGCGCTATGGAACCGGTTTTAAAAGGAGCTAAAACCATGGCCGAAACTTACCGCCACGTCCGCAGCCGGGCTCGTGCGCTGAGCACCGTGGGTGCCTTAGCTGTACTGACAGGTGTCGCCTTGTTCATCCTGGGGACCGCCTCGGCTCGCGCCCAGAACGTCAAAAAATTCACCTTCACTGCCAGCCGCAAGGTGGTCAATATCGGGCTGGGCCTGACTTACAACGCCTGGACCTACAACGGCACTGTTCCGGGTCCGCTTATTCGCGTTACTCAGGGCGACGAGGTGGAAATAACGCTCATCAATCACACCACTGACGCCCACGGACTTGATACCCATGCCGCCCAGATCAACTCGGACAAGTTTATCGGCAAGCTGGGCGCCAAATCGTTCACCTATCGCTTCCGCGCCGAGGTGCCGGGCGTGTTCGACTATCACTGTTTTGCACCGCCAGTGCTCGACCACGTTGCCAGCGGCATGTACGGCATGACGATTGTGGATCCGAAAGGCGGATGGCCTAACGGCAAAGCGCAGGAAGTGATGCTCGTCGAGGCCGGCATTTACGGCACTCCCGACGCGCGCGGCTTTATCCGGGGCGATCATGCCAAGATGGTCGCCGCGACTCCGGATTTCGCAATCTTCAACGGGAAGATCAGCAACTACGGTCCGAGCAATCCCATTGTGATCAAGAGCGGCAAGCTGGTGCGCGTGTTCTTCGTCAATATCGGCCCCAGCCTGCTGTCCACCTTTCACGTGATGGGCGCGGTTTTCAGCACCGTGTATCGCAGCGGCAATCCCGCCGACGCGGTGCATAACGTCCAGAGCTTCGAAGTCGGGCCGGGCGACGCTGCGGTCTTCGAATTCACGCCCCATGAGCCTGGCACGTACGTTTTCCTGGATCACAACCTGTCGCGTGCTTACAAAGGCGCCATGGGGATGTTTAAGGCGGTTCAGTGAGCGGAGCCGTTTGACGCGGCGATCCGAAGGACAGGTTTAGGAGTTCTCGCTGCGACCGTTAGCCAGGCTCACAAGCTTGAGATGCAAAAACTGGAACGGGGCGCGGACCGAATGGTCCGCGCCCCGTTCCAGTTTCAGGCCGCCACGCAATTCTGGCTCGTATAGGTGAGCCCGCTTCGCGCCGGCTGAGCCGGCGCCAGCAACCGCCGGCGCTTGGGTGGGACGTTCGCCTGGCGTAGAATCTGCTCGGCGGTGCCGAGGCCGGAAAATATCGGCGCTTCTTTCAAACCGCGGTCGGAGACAAAGATGGCTGTAAGAAAAGTCAAAGTTGCGATCATAGGATCGGGCAATATCGGCACCGACCTGATGTACAAACTCAGGCGAAGCCGATTGCTCGAACTTACCTGGATGGTTGGAGTGATTCCCCAGTCTGACGGACTCAGGCGCGCCCGCGAGCTGGGTTACAAGACGACGCATCGGGGAATCGACGAGCTGCTCGAGCACCTCGACGACTTCGAGATGGCATTTGATGCGACTACGGCGGCCGCGCACTACCATCACGCCGAGCTTCTGCGCAAGGCCGGCAAAATCGCCATCGATCTGACGCCAGCGGCCGTCGGCCCTTACGTCGTGCCGGTGGTTAACCTGGGCGGTCATTTCGACCAGAAGAACGTCAACCTGGTTACCTGCGGTGGGCAGGCGACGGTTCCGATGGTTCACGCAGTCAACCGAGTGACCCCGGTCGAGTACGCGGAAATCGTCTCCACGATAGCGAGCCGTTCGGCAGGTCCCGGCACTCGGCAGAACATTGACGAGTTCACCGAGACCACAGCGCGCGGTCTGGTCGAGGTCGGCGGCGGCAAGGAAGGCAAAGCGCTCATCATCCTCAATCCCGCCGAGCCGCCGATCATGATGCGCAACACCGTCTACGTGCGGGTGGGAAAGGGTTTCGACGCCGAAGCGGTGCGCCGATCAATCGACGCGATGGTCAAGGAAGTTCAGCAATACGTGCCCGGCTACCATCTGAAGCAGCCCCCCATCGTCGACGAGGAGCAGGTTACAATTCTGCTCGAAGTCGAAGGCGCCGGCGACTATTTGCCGGTCTATGCCGGCAATCTTGACATTATGACTTCCGCGGCAGTGCGCGTGGCCGAGGACTTTGCCCGCCATCTGAGGGGTCTTGCCGATTCGCGGGCGGAAAGCCACGCCGAGGAGCAAATGGCATGAGCGCCAAGAGGATTTATATAACAGATACGACACTGCGCGACGGCGACCATGCAATGTCGCACGAGTTTACGGTCGACCAGGTGCGCCGGATTGTCCAGGCACTTGATGGTGCGGGGGTGCCCGTCATCGAGGTGTCGCATGGCGACGGACTAGGCGGTTCCTCGATTCAGTACGGCCGTTCGCTCGAACCCGAGGAGGATTATATCCGGGCCGCCGCGGAGGTAATCGAGCGCGGCCAACTTGCCTTCCTGCTGCTGCCTGGAGTGGGAACGCGCAAGGAGCTCAAGCGCGCGGCCGAAATCGGCGCCAAGGTCGCTCGTATCGCGACTCACTGCACCGAGGCCGACATCTCGGAGGAACATATCAAGCTGGCCAAGGATCTGGGACTAAAGGTCCATACATTCCTGATGATGTCTCACATGTCACCGCCCGAGAAGCTCGCCGAGCAGGCCAAGCTGATGGAAGGCTACGGGGCCGACTGCGTTTACGTCGTGGATTCGGCGGGTGCGCTTCTGCCCCATGAGGCGCGGGCCCGGGTGCGGGCGTTTCGGCAGGCGCTTTCGGAGCGCACCGAGATCGGTTTTCACGCTCACAACAACCTCTGCCTGTCGGTGTCCAACAGCCTTATGGCGATCGAAGAGGGGGCTACGCGGATCGACGGCAGCACCTGCGGCCTGGGTGCGGGTGCCGGGAATACTCAGACCGAGGTGTTGGTGGCAGTGTTGGCGCGGCTAGGAATCGAGACCGGGGTTGACCTGTTCAAAATCATGGACGCCGCCGAGCAGGTGGTTTTTCCGGTGATGCGCGACCATCATGTGCCGCGTATCGATCCAAGGAGCTTGATGATCGGTTACGCCGGCGTTTACTCGACGTTTCTTTTGCATGCCGAACGGGCGGCTCGCAGGTTCGGCGTCGATGCGCGCGACATCCTGGTCGAACTCGGACGGCGCCAGGCGGTCGGCGGCCAGGAGGATTGGATAATCGACGTTGCCGTCGAGTTGGCGGAGCGCCGTAAGGCGGGCGCGCCGACCGCCGAAGCGGGCCAGACGGCGTAAAGCGCCAACCCGCTCGAATCGCGGTTGGTGAGAAGGGTTCGAGGAAGCTGCCGCGCAGCACCATTGCGCCATCGGTCCGGCGCGATGATAAATGGGCTGCAGCCGGTGCAGCATTCGGCTATAGGGTTCCCGCTTTAGCTGTGTCGCGGCCAAGCAGGATTGGCCGGGCAAGAGCCTTGGAAGTTCTGCAAGGGAGAGTCGCATGGAGACGATCTGGACCGAACTCATGGGCAGCGAATTCCGGGTCTCCTTCTATGACGCGAAGGGGGTGCGCACGCGCTGCATCGAGGCCGGCAGCGGCAAGCCGCTGATCTTTCTGCACGGCACGGGGGGGCACGCGGAGGCGTACGCCCGCAACGTCGCCGCGCATGCCGAGCATTTTCACGTCTACTCGCTGGACATGGTTGGTCACGGCTATACGGACGCGCCCGCGCTTGACTACGGGTTCGAGGATTTTGCAGGGTTTATAGGCGACTTTCTCGATGCCATCGGCGCGAAGAAGGCCTACCTGTCGGGCGAGTCGCTGGGCGCCATGGTCGCATCGGTCTTCGCGCTAAAGGCCCCTGAGCGGGTCGAAAAACTGGTCCTCAACACCGGGATGCTCATACCGCCCAACGAGAAGGGGCGGCAGGAACTGATCGATGTGCTCGAACGCTCGCGTGCGGCCTCGGGAGCACCCACGCGCGAAGCTGTGAGGAAGCGGCTCGAGTGGCTCATGCTTGATCCGCAAAAAAGCGTGACCGATGAGCTTGTCGAGGTGCGCTACCGGATTTACTCGCAGCCCGGCCGCGCTGCGGTCATGCGAAAAATCTCCGACCGGATACTGGGCGACCTGGTGGCACCGGAATTTGCCGAGTACGCCACGCCCAGCAAGCTCAAACAGCTCGCATGCCCGACCCTGGTGCTCTGGACGGAGCATAACCCCGGCCAGCCGCTCGAACTTGCCCGCGAGGGCGAGCAGATGCTCCCCAACTCGCAAATGCATGTGATGAAAAACAGCGCGCACTGGCCCCAATGGGAAGAGCCCGACGAGTTCAACCGCGTCCATATCGCTTTTTTGCTCGGCAAATGACCGGGCGCCAAACAGACGTAACCAGCGCGTCGGATATGGAGTCGCGGCCCTGATGCTGTCGGGTGGCTGGCGGTTCTGCGATGCGTATCAGCCGGGAGAACGCCGATGTTCAAAGCCAAGCTGATAGAGGAATTGGCAGCGTGCCTGCTCGAAGCCGAGCGCACTCGCCGTCCCGTGGAGCCGTTAACCGCTCAACATCCGGAAATCACCGTCGAGGACGCTTACGCAATCCAGCTCAAAGTGATTGACGCAAAGCGCGCGCGCGGCGCGCGAGTTATCGGCAAGAAGGCTGGGCTCACCAGCCAGGCTATCCAGCGGCTGTTCGGCGTGAATGAGCCGGATTTCGGCCATCTGCTCCACGACATGACGGTCGAGGACAGCTCCGTAATTCTCAGCTCGGAGGCCATCCAGCCCAAAGCCGAGCCCGAAATCGCTTTCCTGCTCGCCGAGCCGCTCAAAGGCCCCGGCGTGACGGCTGCCGACGTGTTGCGTGCGACACGCTATGTGATCCCGGTTCTGGAAATAATCGACAGCCGGATCGTGGACTGGAAGATCAAGCTCGCCGACACGATTGCCGACAACGCTTCCTGCGGCAAGGTCGTAGTGGGAGGCCGGGCAGTGCCGGCTGACAGTATCGACCTGCGGCTGGCCGGGGTGGTGCTGGAGAAAAACGGCGAAATCGTGGCCACCGGCGCCGGCGCTGCAGCGCTGGGAAATCCCGCCATTGCGGTCGCCTGGCTGGCCAACAAGCTCGCGACCTTCGGTGAGGGTCTCGAAGCCAATGAGCTGATACTGCCGGGATCGCTAACCTCGGCTTTTGACGGCAGGCCGGGCGACCATATCCGCGCAACCTTCGACCATCTGGGTTCGGTTAGCGTGCGTTTTGGCTGAACCGCCACGCTCGCCTCGGCGTCCGCTTCAGGTGCAAGGCGCCAGGCGAAGGCGGAATTCGTTCAACCGGCCCGGGACTTAGACCGGAGCGGCGGTCTTGACCGAGCGGCCCTGAATAACCTCGTCGATGAGTCCGTACTCCATCGCCTGCTCGGACGTCATGAAGGTGTCGCGGTCGGTGTCCTTTTCGATTCGCTTGATCGGCTGTCCGGTATGCTTGGCAAGTATGCCGTTCAGGATGTCACGCAAGCGGAGAGCTTCGCGCGCCTGAATATCAATATCCGCCGCGGGACCTTCGAAGCCGCCCGAGAGCTGGTGGATCATGATCCGGGCGTGGGGCAGGGCATAGCGCCGCCCTTTGCCGCCCGCTGCCAGCAATACCGCTCCCATGCTCGAGGCTTGGCCGACGCACAGCGTAGAGACCGGCGCCCGCACGAACTGCATCGTGTCGTAGATCGCCAGCCCCGCAGTGACGGAGCCGCCGGGTGAGTTGATGTACATGCTGATCTCGCGCTCCGGGTCTTCCGACTCGAGGAACAGCAGTTGCGCGGTTATGACGTTGGCAACCTCGTCATTGATCGGTCCACCAACGAAAACAATCCGATCCTTGAGCAAGCGCGAGTAAATGTCGTAAGAACGCTCGCCGCGCCCGGTTTGTTCGATTACAAACGGTATAAGCACTCCCACGACTAAGAAAAATACCGCACCGCACGCGGCGCGTCGAGCGGTAGACGGGCAAAGGCTTCCTGCCAGGGTGTTGAGAAACCGGAAATTTCGACGCAGCAGAGAGATTGGAGCTCAACACCCTGCGAGAAACCGCCTTCTTTCCTAAAGCTCTCTCCCTCGGGGAGAGATTACAGTGAGGGCTAGCGGCGGAAAACGCCGCAGGTTGCGATAGGCTCGGCACGCGAGTCCGCAATTTAACCAGCCCTTAGCAAACCCTACTTGGGCAATTAACATTTGCCCCACTATGATAGCCCGCGGCTCCGGTGGGTATGGCGGGGAAAGTTTTCCGGCTACTGGCGGTGGTGTGCCTGCAGCGTTTATCATGAACCAGGGTATTAGCAGGCGGCGGTCCGGGCAGGCGACGTGCCTTAAGACCGCCGGCTCGGGGCTGCAATGGTCGCATGGCTGACAAACTCGAAACCCGCCACCTGAGCGCCTACTTCAGTCGGACCCGCGCACTGCACGACGTGAGCCTGGGCGTTCCCGCCAACCGAATTACTGCGATAATCGGCCCCTCGGGCTGCGGCAAGTCGACGCTGGTGCGATGCCTCAACCGCATGCACGAAGTAGCGCCGGGGGCACAGGTTGAAGGGGAGGTGTATCTCGACAACGAGAATATTTACGCCCCGGGGGTGGACCCGGTGGCAATCAGGCGCCGGATCGGGATGGTGTTCCAGAAGCCAACACCATTTCCGACGATGTCGGTGGAGGAGAACGTGGCCGCCGGGCTGATGCTCAACGGTGTGCGGTTGACGCGGGCCGAGCGCGACGGGGTGGTCGAGCGCAGCCTGCGCCAGGCAGCACTGTGGGACGAGGTCAAGGATCGGCTGGATCGGTCCGGGATGAGCCTGTCGGGTGGCCAGCAACAGCGGCTGTGCGTAGCTCGGGCCCTCGCGGTCGAGCCGGAGGTCCTGCTGATGGACGAGCCGTGCTCGGCGCTGGACCCGATCTCGACCGCGCGCATCGAGGAGCTGCTGCTCGAACTCAAGAAGGACTACACCATCATCCTGGTGACCCATAACATGCAGCAGGCCGCCCGCACGGCCGATTTGACGGCCTTTCTTTACGCGGGCGATCTCGTCGAGTTCGGTGAGACCCGGCAGATCTTTACCAATCCCAACCGCCGGGAGACGGAAGACTACATAACCGGCCGCTTTGGCTAAGCGGACACGGGGAGGCGCAAATGGAATCGTCGCAGCTCCAGCACACCAATCGGCAATACGAAGAGGAACTGCGCGGCCTGCGCGCCGCGTTGCTCAAGATGGGCGGTTTGGTCGAGCGGCAGATCGCCGAAGCGATCGAGGCGCTGGTCGCGCGCGACAGCGAACATGCGCGCCAGGTCATCGGACGCGACGTCGAGGTCAACCGGATGGATATCGAGGGCGATGAGTGCTGTATCCGCTTGCTGGCGCGCTACCAGCCGGCAGCGAGCGACCTGCGCTTCATCACCACCGGGCTCAAAATCACCACCGACCTCGAACGCATCGGCGATAACGCGGTTAACATCTGCGAGCGGGCTATTGAACTCAACGAGGAGCCTCAACTCAAACCCTACATCGACATCCCGCGGATGGCCCAGCTCGCCCGCTCGATGGTGCGCGACAGCCTGGACGCCTTCATGCGTTACGACACCGACCTTGCCGAGCAGGTCATCGCGCGCGACGATGAAGTTGACCAGCTCAACCGCCTCATCTACGGCGAGCTCCTGACGTACATGGCCCAGAACCCGAGTACGGTCCCGCGCGCAACCAAGATCTTGTTCGTCTCCAAGTATCTCGAGCGCATCGCCGACCACGCGACCAACATCGCCGAGATGGTGGTTTTTCTGGTCAAAGGCAGGACCATTAAGCATCTGGACCGGGGCCACGGCCGATGACCCAAAACGTCCAGCCACTGCGCGAGGGACAGCGGCTTCGCGTGCTGGTGGTCGAGGACGAGAGCGACATCCGCGAGCTAATCCGCTTTAATCTCGAACGCGAAGGCTTTGCCGTCGAGGAGGTGGGAGACGGCGCGCTCGCTCTCGAACGGCTGGAACGCCGCCTGCCGGACCTGGTGGTGCTCGACCTGATGCTGCCGGGGATGCCGGGGTTGGAACTGTGCCGAAAGATTCGCGCCACCGAGCGCAGCGCGTCGCTTCCGGTTTTGATTGTGACCGCCCGCACCAGCGAGATTGACCGTGTCCTGGGTCTGGAAAGCGGCGCCGACGATTACATCGTGAAGCCGTTTAGCCCGCGCGAACTTGTTGCCCGCATTCGGGCTGTGCTGCGCCGCGCTCATCCCGACCTTGCCGGCGAGTCGCGCGGCACTTACCAGCGCGGACGCCTGACGATGGACTTCGATACCTACCAGGTGTTCGTCGAGGGAAAATCGCGGGAGCTGGCGCTGCGCGAGTTCGAGCTGCTGCGCTTCTTCGTCAATCACCCCATGCGGGTCTACAGCCGCGAGCAGCTCCTGGATCAGGTGTGGGGGCGCGACACCTTC
The DNA here is from genome assembly GCA_021792265.1 of Deltaproteobacteria bacterium. Classification (GTDB taxonomy): domain Bacteria; phylum Desulfobacterota; class Binatia; order Binatales; family Binataceae; genus JAJYVB01. The sequence continues at coordinate 12,163 of JAJYVB010000051.1, forward strand.
GTCGAGCCGCGCACGGTCGATGTCCATGTCCGGCGCCTGCGCCAGGCGATCGAACGCGATGACTCGCAGCCGGAACTGATTCTCACCGTTCGCAGCGTTGGTTACCGCTTCAACCCGGAGGCCCTCGATTAGGACGCTGCGTTTCAGACTCGCCCTCGCAATCGCGCTTGCGGTGGGGCCGCCCGCGCTCATGATGGTGGCCTTGACGGTCCAGGGCCAGGCCAAAGCTGTGTGGGTGGTCGTGACGCTGGCCGTGGGCGCCTTGAGCGCCGCAGTGGTGGTGCGCGGCGTCGAGCGGATGTGGCGCGCCAGCGCTGAGCGAATCGGCGCCGCTGCCGAGGCGCTCGAGCAAGGGCGGCCGCCGCTGCATCTGCTGCACGCCGAACCGGCGCTGATGGCGCGGGCGGAGCGCCGCCTGCTCGAGGCCGTCGATCTGGTGCACGACCAACTCGCCGCGCTTACGGGACAGCGCGACGAGTTCGAGGCGATCCTGCGCGGCATGATCGAGGCCGTGGTGGTGACCGGCGCGCGCGGCGAACTGGTGATGCTCAACGGGGCAGCCCGCCGATTGTTCGCCCTGGCGCCCGATGCCGACTATGCCGGCCGTGACTTCGTAGAGCTTTGCCGTGACCCGCGCCTGCAGGATTTAGTAAGCCGGACCCAGCAATCTGGCGGAGCATTGGTGACCACCTCCGAGCTGTCGATCCAGTACCCTGCAGAACGGTGGCTTCAGGTGAGCGCGGCGCCCGTGCGTGCCGGCGCTGGCGCCGGCGCCGCGTGGGTCTTTGTCTTTCACGATATTACCCAACTCAAGAACTACGAGACGCTGCGCACCGACTTCATCGCCAACCTGACCCATGAGCTGCGCACCCCGCTTGCCGCCCTGCGCGGTTACGCCGAAACTCTGACCGAAGGCGTAGAAGATGCCGACACGCAGCGGCGCTTCCTCGGCATCATCGAACGCCAGGCAAGCCGCCTGTCGCGCCTTATCGACGACTTGATTTCCCTGTCCGACCTTGAGCGCGGTTTGGCGGCATTGAAGTTCGAAACTCTAGACCCGGCACGCGTGGTCGGCGAAGCGGTCGAGCTTATGCGCGGTCAGGCCGAGCGCAAAGGAGTCGTGCTTGAGCAGCGATCCGATGCCGAACTAGCGCAGGTGTCGGCCGACCGCGACCGGATGCATCAGCTCATGCTTAACCTGCTCGACAACGCCATCAAATATACCCCGCCGGAGGGCCGAGTCACCGTCGAGGCTCACGCGGCCGGCGATCCCGATGGCAAGGCGGGCGCGGGGGTCGAGTTCGTTGTCTCGGACACCGGCGAGGGCATACCCGCCACCGACATCTCACGGCTGACCGAGCGCTTCTACCGTGTTGACCGCGCGCGTTCGCGAGAGATGGGCGGAACGGGCTTGGGGCTCGCGATCGTCAAGCACATCGTGCAGCTCCATCACGGCAAACTTCGCATTGCCAGCCGCCTGGGCGAGGGCACCGCCGTAACCGTGTGGCTCCCGGCGGCCGGCAGCGCGAGCCTGGCGGCCGCTGGATGAATGCCGCCCGGCCCGTAGGGGCGCTGCCCCGGCGGGCCTCAGCGCGAGCGGAACCAGAAGACGTGCACCGCCGCAGGCGAAAGGGTGCCGAGCCGGTGGTCGGAGGACGCCTGAAGGTGCTCCTCGGGCGACAGGTCTTCAAGCGCGGCAGCAGCAGCAGCGAGTCCCTGCCCGCGTTCAAAAGCGAACGATTGCGCCGCCGTGCGGTCCTTGTTCAGGATAATTAGCGTGCGCTCGCTGCCATCGAGCGCAGACTTCACGAAGGCGAACAGCGAGGGGTTGCCAAGGTCGAGCGGTTCGATCGGGCCCTCCTCGCTGAAAACTCTGTGCGATGCCTTGAGCCGGTTTATCCGGGCCACATAATCGCACAGGTCAAAATGCGGCTCTTCCCAGTCTTCGGGCCGGGTCTCGACGACGTGAAGCCGGCGCCGAAACCCGTACTCGAAGCCAACCGGCATCATGACACCGCTCGAGAACAGAGCCGCGAAAGCGTAATGCATCTTAATTGCTCGCGCATCGCCGTCGAGTTCGACGGCCAGACGTTCGGTATCGTGCGACTCAGGAAAACTCACCGAGGGGAATGGCGCCGTCTCCCGGTATTGTTCGAGGCACCAGGGCGCGCTGAAGTCCCACCACTTGGAACTGTTGAAGATGTAAGCGAATCCGCAGCGCGTGAGCTGCTTGGTTTCCTCCGGCGTACAGCCCAGAGACTCGGCAAAAAAGAGCGTTCCCGGATGCGAGCGGTTCACATCGGCAATGAGGCGTTCCCATAACGCTGACGGAACCTTGTAGGCCGCGTCGCACCGAAACCCGCGAAATCCCAGCCCGGCCCAATACCGCGCTGTCTCCATCCAGAAGTTCCCCAGAGCCG
>JAJYVB010000350.1 GCA_021792265.1 Deltaproteobacteria bacterium
AGTGACCCACCAGGTCCTGTCGGCCGGCATGATAGCAGCGCTCTTCCGCCGTGCGCGGCCGCCGGTTATCGGGCGAATCAGCGACGGCGCCTTTCTGCTCGATCTGCGTGCCGTCGAACAAGCCGCCTCTTTCGCCGTCGTTATGCCCGAAGGGCCGATACCCAGGGGATAGCCGTGCGATGGGCGTTTCAGGCGTGCGGCTAATGGGTGAACTTCGTACAATAGGTATGGAGTCCTGACAGGAACCATCAGCTTGCGGCAATGGGCGCGCGGAGTCATCGTTGAAATGACGGGGCCGACGCACGCAAAGAGCAACGCTGTCACCAGGGAGGACCGAACATGCCGGAAAAGACTTACAAGGTAATCGAGGTCGTGGGTGTTTCCGAAGAGAGCATCCAGAAGGCCGTAAGAAACGCCTTGTCCAAGGCGTCAGAAACTATCCGTAACATCGACTGGTTCGAGGTGCGGGAGATTCGGGGTGCAGTTGACCGAGCGGGAACGGTGCAGTTCCAAGTCGAAGTGCGGATTGGCTTTAGGCTGGAAGTGAAGCCGGTTGACTGAGCCCGCTTGCCGATGCCGAGCCGTCCAACGGGGCTTGTGCATTGCCGGGATTGCTGCCCGGCCTCAACGGCTTAGTCAACGGATAAGAGGTTGAACCGGGGGGTGAGCGGTTTGCCGGACGCGCGGTGCGCGTATGCCACCGGGTTTGGACTCTGAAGAAATCATGCATTCTACTTCTGGAAAACACCTGGAACCCGTGTGCCAGCAGGGTTAGCCTTTGACCATGAAGCGTTGCCCAAAGTGTGAGCGCACGTTTCCGGACAGCGAGAAGTTTTGCGACACCGACGGAACCGCGCTCGTCGATGCGCAGGCGGGCAGCGGGTTTCCGCATCCCGCCGGCCGAACCTTCGACTTGGGCGAACCCGCCGGCCAGGGTGGCGAAGCTCCGGTTCTGTGCCCGGTATGCGGAGGCAAGGCCGAGCCCGGAGAGCTCGTGTGCAACTTCTGCGGGGCCGCGCTTGGTCGCGCTCAAGGCGCGGCCGCACCGATCCAGGCGCCGCAGGGACCCACCGCGTGGGGCTCTCCCGAGTCCGGAGGAACAGGGCGCCGCCAAGCGACTGTGCCGCACCTTGAGGATTCGGCGGCGCCGCTCGAGGAGGAGCCATCTCCGTGGAGCCGGGTGCTGGTTGTTATCGGCTACAGCGTAGCCGCGGTCGTTGCGCTAGCAGGCGGCGCATGGTTGGCAGTTTATCTGCATCACCGCGGGGCCCCGATGCCTGAGCAGGCGCAGGTTTCACCATCCGCTGGTGTCACGCCCGTGCCTTCGGGCCCGATGATGGCCTTGGCGCAGACAATTCCGGTGCAGGTTTCGGGAATGCCCAGTGGGTTGCCCAACACCGGCCGCTCGGCGGCAACCGCTGCGTTCAACAACAATCACGACGCTCTGCTCGGGGTTTACAAAGAGCAACTGGCGAGCATTCCGGGACTGGCCGACGCGATGGCGGTCCATCTCAAGGTGGATAGTTCGGGAAGCGTAGCTGCGGTCTCGATACGAACCTCGACGGCGTCGAACCCCAGTCTTGACGCTGCGGTTGTGAACACGATGGCTGGCTGGTCTGTCACCGGCTTTAGCGGCAATGCAGTCGAAATCCAGTACCCGATTGTTTTCGCGCCCACCGCTGCACAGTTTGCCGGACTGCAGGATGAACTGAACAAAAAACTTGCGTCCCTGTCTCCGGCTGAACCGGCCGAGTACGCCTGGGCGCCAGCGCCGCCCGCTACTCCTTCGCCCGCAGTTGCTGCCGTTCCGTCAGTCGTGCCTACGCCAGCAGTTGCCGCGGTGACGCCGCCCCGGCGGCCGACCCGCCGGGCACCGGTGCGGCGAAGCACGGTCAGCAGAGCGCCCAGGCCGGCAGCGTCGCTGCTCCAAAGGATTGATGAAGCCCTGCGGCGCGACCGCCGCTTCGGGCGCGTCAAAGCGTATACCGATTCGGGAGGCAAGGTCGTTATCTACGGGCAAGTCTTCAACGATCGGGCGAAGGCCCAGGCCGAGCGCCTGGTCCGCAGCGTCAGCGGTGTGACCCGCGTCGTCAACAATCTCACCACGGACACTGCGCAATGGGCCTCCGAGCAGGTACAGATAGCTCAGCAGCTTCGCAATGCCGGCCTGACCAACGTCACCGTGACTGTGATTGGCAACGGGGTCTATTTGGACGGCGAAGTCAGTTCCGAACTCGAAAAACAGCGCGCGGTAACGATCACCGAGAGCGCGGCACCGGTGCATGTCAGGGAGAACCTTATTCGCGTCGCGCCGGGGAAAGTTTTTGGCTTCTGAAATCGCAATCGCGCTCGGACCGTGCTCGCCCGTGCGGGGACGCTGGGCGGTGCGTGCGGTTTCTATTGACAACTGGAACTATCGCTCTGTATCCTAAAGCTACGGTTTCCCCCCGCCGCTAGGAGGTCCACGCGAAATCCCATGGCTGACGCTCCGAGTTCCTGCAAAGAAGCATTCCAGCGGATGCCGAGTAGGTTCAGGAAGGAAAGCTCCAAGGGAATCAACGCGGTGTACCAGTTCGACCTGTCGGGCGAAGGCGGTGGCCAGTGGCAGGTAATCGTCGCTAATGAGGCGTGCGAAGTGAAAGAGGGCGTGAATCCCTCGCCCAGCATCACGATTTCGATGAGCGCGGGCGACTATCTCGACATGGTCGCTAACAAGTTGAACGCCCAGGTGGCTTTCATGAGCGGTCGGCTGCGGATCTCGGGCGACATGGGCCTCGCGCTGCGGCTGCAAAACATGTTTCCCGTCTGAGGCCGCCTGCTTGGGGAGCTATTCCCGCCACCTACCAGTTAGTGTTCGAAGCATATTGCAATAAATAGACATTAA
>JAJYVB010000052.1 GCA_021792265.1 Deltaproteobacteria bacterium
CGATCCGATGGCAGACGGGCCAGCCAACCAGCGTGCCGGCGCCCGCGCCCTTGCGGCGGGGGCTTCGCTCCCTGCGATTCTGGACTTGGTCGGCGAGATCCGCAGGCAGAGCGAGATTCCTATCGTTCTGTTCGGCTATTTTAACCCGTTTCTGCGTTACGGATGCGACCGCCTGTGCGCCGACGCGGCGCACGCAGGCGCCGACGGACTGCTGGCGGTTGACCTTCCACCCGAGGAGAATGCTGAGCTCAGGCGCCCGGCGCGCCGCGCAGGGCTGGACTTGATTTATTTGCTGGCACCGACGACCCCGCTCGAGCGAAGCCGCCGAATTGCCCGGATGGCGAGCGGCTTTCTTTACTATGTGTCAATAACCGGGGTAACCGGCTCACCAGCCGCTCTGGGTCCGGAACTGCGCCGGCGAATCGACGAGCTGCGCCCGTTTGTCTCACTGCCCATAGGGGTGGGGTTCGGTATTTCGACGCCTGAGCAGGCACGCGATGTAGCCTCGTACGCCGACGCAGTAGTGGTCGGAAGCGCGCTTTCGCGGCTGCTCGAGACTCACGGCGCTTCCACTGCGGGTATCGCCACCGTAGGCGAGCTGGTTAGCGCGATGAAGCGGGCAATGTGGGACGCGCGCAAAGCAGCCGTAGGAGGGTCGGCGGGCTGACACTAGCGAGGCATCCGGGCGTGGCGCCAGACGAGAAAAGCTTACACGATAACGACAAATCAGGCCGGGACAGCGTTACGGCCGACCCGCAGACGCGCGAGGATGCCGGCGAAAGCAGCGCCGACATCTGGGTCAAATGCCCCGCCTGCAAGGAAGTTGCTTTTCGCAAGGAAGTCGAACGCAACCTCAACGTCTGCACCCGCTGCGGTTTCCACTTTCGGCTAAGCGTCGAGCAACGCCTGGCCGTCACGGCTGACCGCGGCTCGTGGCGCGAGCTTCTAGCTGACGTTGCCATCGGCGACCCTCTCGGCTTCATCGACAGCCGCCCGTACCCGATGCGTCTGGCCGAAGCGCGGCGGAGCACCGGCCGCAACGACGCCGTTGTGGTGGGGTTGGCTCGAATCGTGGGGCGCAGGGTCGCGCTCGGTGTGATGGACTTCGACTTCATGGGCGGAAGTATGGGCACGGTGGTCGGAGAGAAGCTTGCGCGGCTGTTTGCCAAGGCACTGCACGAGGGTCTGCCAGTGGTAGTGTTTTCGGCATCCGGCGGAGCGCGGATGCAGGAAGGGGCGCTTTCCCTGATGCAGATGGCGAAGGTGGCTGCCGCTATCGGGCGCCTTCGCGACGCCCGCCTGCCTTACATTTCGGTGCTTTGCGATCCGACCACCGGCGGCGTCGCGGCGTCCTTTGCAACTCTGGGAGATCTGAACCTCGCCGAGCCGGGGGCGCTCGTCGGTTTCGCCGGTCGCAGGGTTATCGAGCAGACGACCAATCGGCAGCTTCCGGACGACTTCCAACGTGCCGAGTTTCTGCTGAACCACGGTATGATCGACGCCATCGTAGAACGGCGCGCGATGCGCTCGACGCTAGCCCAACTGCTTGCGATGCTAACGGCGGGTGGCCGCGCGCCGGGACGGCGCGGCCGAAGTGCCAAGGCCAGATGAGGTGCCAGTCCGGGCTTTCTTGAGCCGATGCGCAGGTCTAAAATGGCGCGCAACTTACATGGCTGCAGACGCTGATACGATGAGCTGGCTCTATTCGCTCGAGTCGCGTGGAGAGGTCTACCGGCTCGAACGGATGGAGCATGCTCTGGGGTTGATCGGCAACCCTCATCGCCGGCTACAGGCGGTCCATATTGCAGGAACCAAGGGCAAGGGTTCGGTGGCCGCGATGCTCGACGCGATGCTGCGTGCGGCAGGTTATCGAACGGGGCTCTACACCAAGCCGCATCTGGTGCGACTGACGGAACGTACCAGGATCAGCGGCGCCGAAATGCCGGCGGAGCTGCTGCTCGATTACGTTACGCGTCTGCGCCCGATCTTCGACCGGGCCGGGCTGGCTCTTACCTTTTTCGAGTTCACGGTCGCTCTGATGTTTCTTTATTTTGCCGACAGCGCGGTCGATGCGGCGGTGATCGAGACAGGGCTTGGCGGGCGGCTTGATTCGACCAACGTCGTACGCCCGATGCTGAGCGTCATCACGTCAATCGGCTTCGACCATATGGACCGCCTTGGCAATACCTTGGCGGAGATCGCCCGGGAAAAGGGAGGGATCATCAAGCGCGACGTCCCGGCAGTGGTGGGCGCTCGGGCACCTGAGGCGCGCCAGGTGCTTTGCGGGATGGCCCATCAGTTAAACAGTCCCACACAGTTGATCGATCGGGATTTTGGTTATGTCTCGCGGGCGCCAGCGCACCGGATCGACTACCAGGGCTGTGACTTGCACCTGCGTGACGTTGAGGTCAATCTTGCCGGACCCTGCCAGCATGAAAACGCTGCCATAGCCCTGGCCGCTGCCGAGGCCCTGCGCGCAGCCGGATGGCGGCTCGAAGAGCATGCGATAAGGCGAGGTCTGGCCGATGTGGTCTGGCCCGGCCGGTTCGAAGTAGTGTCGCGCGATCCGCTGGTTATTTTCGACTGTGCGCACAACGAGCTCAGTATCGCAGCGTTGCTCGAGACGATGCGTCTTGAGCTCGGCGAAGCTGTCCGTCCGCGGCTGCTCTTTGCCTGCCTTGCAGACAAGCAGTGGCGTGAGATGGCAGGTCTGTTGGCTCCTCACGTCAGCAGTGTGGTGCTGACCACCGTTAGGCCCAAACGTTCGCTGGAGCCGGAGTATCTTGTGCCGCTGTTTGCGCCGCATGTGCCGGCCAAGGTAGTGAGGGACCCGCTGCAAGCGATAGAAAACGTGATGGGAGAGGCACGCACCGACGAAGTCATCCTGGTTGCCGGATCGGTCTATCTGATTGGAGACGTTTATCCCTGGTTCCTTGAGCGTCAGGGGCGCCGGGCGCTCTTTCCCGAAGCCGCGCTGTAAGTGCTTTTGCGCGGCTTTGACGTCCTGGATCGCCGTGGCGATCCTGGGCACCCTGCTGTTCTGGACACCCGGGCTTGAAGCGCAGGTGGCGCAGATTCCGCCCGAGGTCGTCGCTGCCCATCAGGGACCGGTCAACGTTACCGGCGACCAATTTACATATAATTCGAAAACCGACACTTTCGTGGTTCGCGGTGACGCGCTGCTAAGCCAGGCGGGCACTGTACTGCACGCAAAGGAAATCCGGTTCGAGCGTCGCGAGCATAAAGCTTACGCGATCGGCAATGTACATTTGACTGATCGCGAGGGCCAAATCCTTGCGGATCGCGCCGTACTCGACCTGAGCCGTGAGAGTGTGCACCTGCTGAACGCCAAGGTGACAGCCCACGACAACTCCTACCGCATTGCGGGGAAGGAGGTCGACAAGTTTCTCGGCCAGCGCTACAAAGTCGAGGACGGGTCGTTCACCACCTGCGGGTGTGAGTCGGGCACGCCGTCGTGGAGTATCGAGGGCTCCGAGCTGAGCGCTCATATCGGGGGCACCGGGACGGCAAAAAACATGAAGTTCGATATCCTCGGCTGCCCGGTATTGTATCTGCCGCGAGCGGTTTTCCCTACCGACAGCACTCGCCAGAGCGGCTTCCTGAGCCCCCGGATGGGCGAGTCCGGATTGCGCGGTTTCCAGTACGTCCAGCCGTACTTTTTCGATATCAACCGCAGTTCCGACGCAACCGTAGCCCTGGACGTTGAGAGCTCACAGCGCGTCGGTCTTCAAAATGAATACCGCCTACAGAATGGGATTGACGACTTTTTCTGGGCGGACGCCGGCTTCTTCGATGAGAGCATTCGCTCCAACTCCAATCGATTCCAGGACCTCGTCGACCAGCAAATAGCCGATCCTCACATCCCGCTCGATCGCTATGACCTGATCGCAATGACCCGTCAGAACCTGGGGGACAACCTCACGGCTTACGGTGACGCGCTGGTGGTCAGCGACCCATACTTTCTGCGCGAGATGGACTTCTGGACGCTTTCGCGCGGCTTCGGCGCTTATGGGACCGGCGACCTCGGAGAGACGTTTCAGAGCATGCGCGACGCACAATCGCACTTCGGTATTTTCGACAGCTTCGAAGACGGTTACGCACAGCTTGCGTCGACCTGGAACCAGGACCTTATTCAACCGCAACAGTTTGCGCTGCAGACCTTGCCCGAAGCGCTGGTATCCGGCCGCCGGCAGCTTTTGGGCAGCTACGCCTACCTCGATTACGACGCCCAGGCCGCCAATTTCTGGCGCGAGCAGGGGACCGACGGAACACGGCTTTACCTGGCGCCAAGCGTTACCGTCCCCTGGCGGTTGGGCGATTACGTCTACGGTTTTGTGAAGGCGGGAGTCAGCGAGACCGACTACGACGTCTCGGGCGACCAGATCGAAGTAATCCCGGTTGGTCGAAAGTACCCGGTGTCGGGCAAAGTTCTCGATTACAACAACCAGCTTCTGCTGGGACCGCTAGCGCCCGGCGGTCCGATGCATCGGGAGATCGGATACGTATCGGCCACCGCCCGGACTCTGCTCGAACGCGTCTATGACTTGAACTGGACGTCGGTTGACAAAATCAAGCATACGATAGTGCCATGGGTAAATTACACCTACGTGCCGCCGGTTGATCAGGGCCAGCTCCCCCTGTTCGACGAAGTTGACCGCCTGAGCCGAAGAAGTTTGTTCGATTACGGCCTGCGCATGGCTCTGGACGCCAAGCTGCCGTCGGGAGCCGGCGCGCTGGAGTCGGCGGAACAAGCTTCCGCTACGGCGTCCGACGAAAGCAGCTCTTCCGAGCCTACTTCCTTGACCCCTAGCATCTTCAGCTCCAAAAGCTTCACCCAGGGCGGCGAGATTCGCCGCCTTGTCCGCTTCAGCATTGAGCAAGCCTACGACACCGACTACTCGGTCGTCATGAGAGGGATGTCCGGGGAGTCTGATATCGAAACGCATCTCTCGCTGGCGCCGACCGCGATTGCTTCGCTCAACTACCAGCTCGACTATGATCCCCGCACACACCCGGGAATAGACGCAACCTCGCTGTATCTGGACTTTCAGCCTCCCTGGACTAAGAATACCTCGCCGCTCTACATGGGCCGGGCCCTGGTCGGCTCTTTTCTCCAGGTGAGCTACAACTACATCCGGCCCCGTGCGGCAATTTTCATCGGTCCTTCGGCGAACACGACCAGCTTCTTCATGTTGCGCGCGTACTACGAGCTCCTGGATCGCATCGGGATATACTTTGCCCCGGAGTATGATGCAGCAACCGGCCAGCTCTTGTCCTGGGAATACGGTTTGCGGCTCAAATCGCCGTGCAACTGCTGGGCGATTGACATAGGCCTTAACCAGTCGGTCAATCCCAGTGAAACCCAGTTCGCGGTCCAAGTAACGCTGGGCGGGCTCGGTTCGCTTGGTAAACCAGCTTTCGGCGCCAATCCATTCCAAGTTATGGGGATCAACCGCACTCCGGGAATTTTTCCGGGTTATTAGTGGCGTGCGGCCGATCCCAGGCCAACTTCCAGGAATTAGCAGCTAAAGTCTGGGTGACCATTTTTCGCCGCCCAGCTTCGGTGAACAAATTTTTACCTGATTACCGCATCGTAGCGTTACTGGCGCACGAGGCGTTCCTGCCCTTGCTCTGCTCCGGAAAGTAGGCTTGATGATGTGCGAGTCAGGCGCAATTATCGCACCGGCAGCTCTCTTAAGCGTGCGCAGCTTCGGCTGATACCGGGACGACGGGCAAGAGCGGGAGCAGTTGAGGCCACCGTGGCCTCCGTTGGCGCGGCATCGGCTGATTTCCGCGAAAATCACTCGATCGGGGACTGCGAGGTGCGGGGCGAGTGGCTTCGATTTGCTGGTCTCGTCACGCTGTTGGCGACGGTGTTGGCGCTAGTTGCGACCGGAAAGCCTGGCTCGGTTGCGGTAAGCTACCACCGGTTTCAGGCAATTGCGTTCCTGCGGTTTGACCAGCAGTCGCTCCCGCGGGATGGTGGAACGACTTACCAAGAACGGGTAACGCAGCTACCCTACTTGGCGCTGATCGTTCTTCACAGCAGCGCATTTTTCGAGCGCGAAATTGAGGCTCATGGGCTCGAGCGACGGCTAGGTGGTGACGCTTGGCATGGGTGGAAATTCCCGGCCTTGTATGCAGCCCAGCGCCTGAGAGACTCGGTTGAGGCGCACCTGTCGGGAGCGAAACGGGTTTCGATAAGCGTAACCTTGGACGATCCTCTTCTAAGCCGGCAGGTTCTGGGATGGCTTGTCGGTGACCTTAAGATGAGGCTCGCGGCAGAGCTGCGGGACATGCCAAACGGCATCGGTCAGGAAAGCCCGGCCCCGGCGGCAAGCTCCCAAAGCGCCGGGCAAGGTGGCGCTGGCAAGGCCGCCGCAATCTTTGAGGTTGTGCAATATCCCACGATACGTATCGAGCGGACGATGTCCCTGCACGCTCTCGTTGGCGCCGTCGGCCTTCTTATCGCGAGCATCGTGTCAGGCCTGTCTATCCGTTGGCTGCGCAGCTCTACGACACGCCGCCACGCCCCCCCGTTGAGTCCGGTCGTTTCGTAACTTCAGAGATTCGCGACGTCGGGTGACGCGGTCGCGAACCATCCCGGCGCGTTAACGGCGGTTCGGTATGGCTGGCAGTGCAGTCGGCGGGGCACGGTCCGGAGCGCTCGTTGCGCGTCCATGGCGCTTGCTGACACAATGTAGATCATCATTTGAGAAGGACGGCTACGAGGAGATCTCTATGGACGAGATTAGCTTTGAGACTCATCCAAGCCGCTACCGTCATCTCAAGTTTGAGGCCGGAGCTGACCGCGCACAACTTACGCTGAAGGTCGAGGAGACTGGAGGGTTGCGCCCCAACTACCTCCTTAAGCTAAATTCTTACGACCTGTCGGTGGATATCGAGCTTGCGGATGCTGTAAACCGTTTGCGGTTTGAACATCCCGGGGTCTCCGTCGTCACCATTACGGGGGCGATCGACGGAATTTTTTGCGCAGGCGCGAATATTTTTATGCTCGCGAGTTCAGGCCACGGCTTCAAGGTGAACTTTTGCAAGTTCACCAATGAGACGCGGTTGGCGATCGAGGAGGCAAGCGCAGAAAGCGGGCAGCGGTACGTCGCAGCGCTCAACGGCACGACGAGCGGGGGCGGTTACGAACTCGCGCTCGCGTGCGACGAAATCCTGCTGGTCGACGACCGGCGCTCGGTTGTGAGCCTGCCGGAGCTGCCGTTTTTGGGGGTGCTGCCTGGAACGGGCGGGCTTACCCGCATGGTTGACAAGCGCAAGGTGCGGCGCGATCTGGCCGACGTCTTTTCAACGCTTGCCGAGGGTGTACGCGGTGAACGGGCGGTTAAATGGGGCTTGGTCGACGCGCTGCTCGCGCGCTCGCGGTTTAACGAATTGCTGGAAAAGCGGATAAACGAGCTGGTCGCGTGCGCTGAGCCGGGCAGGGCGGGCCGAAGTGGCGTCGTGCTCGACGCGCTTGAACCGTCGTCCACTGAAGACGAGATTCGCTACCGTCATTTGACGCTCAAGCTGGACCGCCGTCGCCGGCTTGCCGAGCTTCTGGTTGCCGGACCCGAGCGGGTTGAGCCAATTCCGGAGCACAGCACAGCCCTTTCGGCCGATTGGTATCCACTCAGGCTGTTCCGCGAGATCGACGACGCACTCTTGAGGCTTCGCTTTAACTACCCGGAAATTGGGGTCGTGCTCGTACGTTCCAGCGGCGATCTGCGGCGTGTTCTGGAATTGGAGCGCGCCGTGTATGAGCGGCGCAACGACTATTTCGTCAAGGAAACGCTGCTGCTCATCAAGCGGGCGCTCAAGCGCATGGATCTGACCGCCAAGAGCTTCTTTACCCTGGTCGAGCCGGATTCGTGCTTCGGCGGCTTTCTATTCGAGCTGGCGCTGGCCTCTGACCGCTGTTACATGAGCACCGGCCGCGCGGCACAGATCGCAACGGGCCTCCTCAACAGGGGAGCGCTCCCGATGGGCAACGGGCTAAGCCGGCTGCGGACGCGTTTTCTGGGACAACCCGATTACGCGGATCGCCTTGCCTCTGAACGTGTTTACAATGCCGAGGAGGCGTTCGAAGCTGGGCTGGTTACGGCTATACCGGACGAACTCGACTGGGAAGGCGAGATTCGTTTGGCGGTTGACGAGCGTTTATCGCTTTCACCCGACGGTCTTACCGGGATGGAAGCCAATCTTCGCTTTCCTGGGCCCGAAACTATGGAGACGAAGATTTTCGCGCGCCTTAGCGCCTGGCAGAATTGGATTTTCCAGCGTCCGAACGCGGTCGGTCCGCGCGGCGCGCTAAAACTTTACGGGCAGCCGGAACGGCCGGAGTTTGACTGGGCGAGAACATGAGCTACGAAATCCCAAACAACGTAGACCTTGACACCGATCCGCAACTGAAACGCGCGCTGGCCACCTGGCAGCCACAGTACCTGGAATGGTGGCGTGAAGCCGGCCCGCAGAACTATGACACCTCCCGCATCTACCTCCGGACCGCGGTTGGAATCACCGCCGAGGGTTGGGCGCATTACGATTACGTGCGCATGCCCGAGTACCGTTGGGGGATATTTCTGGCGCCGCCGGTGAAGCGCAAAATCGGCTTCGGCGACCACCCTGACGAAGAGCCGTGGCAGCAGGTGCCGGGAGAATACCGCAAGGAACTTCGCCGCGTCATCGTGACTCAGGGCGACACCGAGCCGGCCTCCGTCGAGCAGAACCATCACCTGGCCACGACCGCCCCGTCGCTGTACGACCTTCGAAACCTCTTTCAGCTAGAGGTCGAGGAGGGGCGCCATCTGTGGGCGATGGCCTACCTGCTGCATCGTTACTTCGGGCGCGACGGCCGCGAAGAGGCTGACGAGCTGCTTTTCCGGCGTAGCGGGGACGCCGACCATCCGCGGATACTCCATGCCTTCAACGCCCCCGTGCGCGACTGGGTGGACTACTACTGTTTCGGGATGTTTGCCGACCGCGACGGCAAGTATCAGCTCGCGGCCCTGGCCGAGAGCGCGCTGGACCCGTTGTCGCGCACGACGCGCTTCATGCTGACCGAGGAAGCTTTCCACATGTTTGTGGGCGAAACCGGCATTCAGCGCATCGTGCGGCGCACGGCTGAGGTGATGAGGCAATCGGGGCGCAGCGACGTGTTCGAGCTGGGCGCCATCCCTCTGGAAATCGTACAGAAATACGTCAACAACTGGTACAGCGAATCACTTGATCTGTTCGGCAGCGAGGATTCGAGCAACGCCGCGGCCTATTTTGCCGCAGGGCTCAAAGGACGCTACCAGGAGAGCGCGCTGGCAACCGACCATCGGGCCCTCGACGGCGTCTACGAGATGAAGATGCCCGGGGGCGGCGAGGAGCAAATCCCCCTGCGACGCGCCATGAACGCGCTTTTGCGCGACGCCTACGTTCAGGATTGCACGCGCGGGCTCAAGCGCTGGAACAAGGAATTGGAGGAGCGGGGCGTCGAGTACCGGCTGGCGCTGCCTGACATCGCCTTCAACCGCAAGGTCGGCCTGTACGCCGGGCTCACCTGCACGCCAGAGGGCAAGCTGATATCGGCCGAGGAATACGAACAAGGGCGCAAGCTCTGGCTCGTTACCGAGGACGAGCGCGCTCGCGTGGCGGCGCTGATGAAACCGGTTTTCGAACCCGGAAAGTTTGCCGGCTGGATCGCCCCGCCGCCGCGAGGCGTAAACAATCAGCCGTTGGATTACCGATACGTGCAGTTTGCTTAAAAGGGGATCATACTGAGGAAATTAGGATCGGCCAGTGCGCCAGTCTTGGCGCTGCGCAATTGTCCCAGCCGAGCCGTGTAAGAAATTGCGTCAGCAGCTGCTTTGGGGTAAATCGCCAGGTTCAGGCGGTGAGTGATGGGAGCCTCCGATGAATTTCCGGATACGCTGAAGTCCGCTTCTGTCTTCGGTCAGGCGGCATCGGTTCCGTTCGAGTTACCTCAGGGCAGGTATAACGCAGCCACCTACTTCGTCGATCGTCACTTGAAGGAAGGACGCGGCGGCAAAGTCGCGTTCATTGACCATCGCGGTTCGTACACCTACCGGGAACTGGCCCTGCGGGTAAATCGCGCGGGCCGGATGCTGCTTGACCTCGGGGTCGAACCGGAGCAGCGCGTGATGCTCTGCCTGCTCGACGAGATGTATATGCCGGCGGCGTTCTGGGGTGCGATAAAGATCGGAGCCGTTCCGGTCGCCGTCAACACGTTTGTAGCGCCGGCCGATTACGCCTATATGCTCCGGGACAGCCGGGCTCGGGCTCTGGTCGTTTCGGCGTCGCTGCTTGACCGTCTCAGGCCTGCGTTGGCCGAGAAGAATTATCTAAAGGCAGTGGTCGTTGCCGGCGGCGCCGGTAACGGACCGCCGCCTGGCTTCTCCTCCTTTGACAAGCTATGCAGCGAGGCGGGTGAGGATCTTGAGGCGGCCGAAACTGTGGCCGACGACGTCGGCTTTTGGGTGTATTCGTCGGGTTCGACCGGCGAGCCCAAAGGCGTGGTCCATTTGCACAGCGATCTCTACCCGACGGCCCAGCTATATGCCGCCCAAGTGCTTGGATTGCAGGAGAGCGATGTCGTTTTTTCCGCGGCGAAGTTGTTTTTCGCTTACGGGCTTGGCAACGCCATGACCTTTCCGCTTCATGTGGGCGCGACCTCTGTGCTGATGGCCGAGCGGCCGACGCCGGAGGCAGTGATGCGGGTAATGAAGCAGCATCGGCCAACAATTTTCTTCGGTGTTCCCACCCTCTACGCAAGCATCCTGGCCGATCCCGTTCTGGACCTCTCTCGAAGCTCAGATCGCTTGCGCCTCTGCATCTCGGCGGCTGAACCGCTGCCGGAGCATATCTCCCGCCGTTGGAAAGAGCGTTTCGGGGTGGAAATTTTGGACGGCATAGGCAGCACCGAGCTCCTGCACATCTACATTTCGAATCGCCTAAACGACCTGCGTTACGGGTCCAGCGGTAAACCAGTGCCGGGCTACGAAATGCGCGTGCTCGACGAAACGGGCCGGCAAGTGGACGAAGGCGAAGTCGGCGATTTGTGGTGCCGGGGGCCCTCGGTCAGCCCTTACTACTGGAACAAGCGCGAGCTGTCGGCCCGGACCTTCTTCGGGCGTTGGATGCGTACCGGCGACAAGTATGTGCGTTTGCCGGGCGGATACTATCAATACGCGGGCCGGTCCGATGACATGCTCAAGGTGGGTGGTATCTGGGTTTCGCCGGCCGAGGTCGAGTCTGCGCTGGCGAGCCATTCGGACGTTCTCGAGGCGGCCGTCGTCGAGCATCGCGACGCCGACGGGCTGGTCAAGCCCAAGGCGTTCATCGT
The DNA here is from genome assembly GCA_021792265.1 of Deltaproteobacteria bacterium. Lineage (GTDB taxonomy): Bacteria > Desulfobacterota > Binatia > Binatales > Binataceae > JAJYVB01. Next base: position 11,378 of record JAJYVB010000052.1, read on the forward strand.
GCTGAAGCCTGGAGTCAAGGCATCGCTGGACTTGGCTGATACGCTCAAGGCATTTGTCAAATCGAGCCTTGCCCCGTACAAGTATCCGCGTTGGATCGAGTTCTGCCCCGAGCTTCCCAAGACGGCCAGCGGTAAGATCCAGCGCTTCAAACTGCGCGCTGGTGCGTAGCCGACTACGGAGCGGCGCCGTTTAAAACGCGTTGCTTCGGCGGACAATCGCCGCGGCCGCGGCGAAGCTGACAAGCGCAAAGCCCAGGCTTATCGCGAACGAAGGCCCCATCGCCGGCAAATGACCCGTGAATGCGGGATGAGCCCGATAAAGCGAGCGGCGGAGCGCCGCAACGCCGTAGGTCAGAGGGTTTACCCGCATCGCCCAGCCCAGCCAGAACGGTGCGCCCTTCGCAGGGAAAAAGGCTCCCGACAGCATCCAGAGCGGCATCAGAATCAGGTTCATGATCGTGTGGAATCCCTGAGTCGACTCGATTCGCCACGCGATAAGAAGTCCGAGGCTGGTCAGCGCGAACGCCACGAGCGCCATTGCTGCCACCGAAGCGGCGATTGCAGCGATTCCCAGCGGGATCCCCGCTAGCGGCGCAAGGGCGAGAAAAATGAGCCCCTCCATCAGTCCCAGCGTCGTGCCGCCCAGCGCCTGGCCCATTACCAGCGCAGCCGGCCGGATAGGCGAGACCAGCACGCCTTGCAGGAAGCCTGCGTGCCGATCCTCCACCGTAGCGATCGTGGAAAAGATCGCCGTGAACAGCAGCACCAGTATCAGGACGCCGGGATAGAAGTACTCGACGAAGCCACCGCCCGGCGCGGTCCCTTCAGGCCGAAACGACGCTTTTAGCCCCGCGCCCAGCAGTAGCCAGAAGACCAACGGCTGCATGAAGGCGCCGACGACACGGCTTCGCTGGCGCACGAAACGCTTCATCTCGCGAAGCCACAGAGTCCCGCACTGAAGCGCGGCTTCTTTCATGCTGAAGCCTCCTCGTCGGCGCCGGCAAAACGGCTCCCCGTCACATGGACGAAAACGTCCTCGAGCGTCGGGTGCCCGACGGAGATCGAGTCGATTTCGCCGCCAAAGGCCTCCATGATGTGGTGGGCAAGCTCGTGGCCGCGCGCATGCTCGATCCTAACCGTTGAGTCGACCGTAACGGCGCGTACGGCGAGGCGGCGCTCGATCTTTTCTCGCAGTGCGGTGGGCGAACGCGTGTGCGCGACCACCACGTCGCCGCCCACCTGGGCTTTGAGCTCGGCCGGCGTTCCGGTCGCCACGATGCTGCCGCGATGCAGCACGGCGATGCGATCGCATAGGTCAGCTTCTTCGAGATAATGGGTGGTAAGAACGACTGTGACACCACGACTGCGGCAAAGTTCCTGCAGATAACGCGTGAAATCCCGACGCACTACCGGGTCGAGCCCCGTGCTCGGCTCGTCGAGCAGCAGAAGCGCTGGGTCGTGGACCAGAGCTTTAGCTGCCTCGACCCGGCGGCGAAGACCTCCCGAAAGCGTTTCGACCAAATCCGCGGCACGCGAGGCGACGCCAAGCTGCTCGAGTGCCGCCAGTGCCCGACTGCGAAGCCGCGATCCGTACATGCCGTACAGGTGGCCGTGGTAAAGCAAATTTTCGAGTGCTGTCAGCTTGCCGTCGAGCCCGGGATTCTGAAAGACCACGCCGATTTGCCGGCGCACGGCCGCGCGCTCGGTTGCCAGGTCGCAGCCGAGCACACATATGCGTCCGCTTTGCGGCACGGACAGCGTGGCAAGGAGGTGAAACAGTGTCGTTTTGCCGCCCCCGTTAGGACCGAGAAAACCGAAAAACTCGCCGGACCGAACCCGGAAGCTTACGTCGGCAAGTGCCACCCGGTCGCCGTAACTGAAGCCTACGCCTGCTACTTCGACAGCGAGTCCAGTGCGAACGTCTTCTGCTGTAGTGTGCGGTCCCAAACCTGTCTTGGCGTTAGCGGCGCCCATCCGGCCCAGGCCCTGGCTACTTCACAATTCGTTTTCTGCCGCTCACCGGTTCAGTTCGTTACTGCTCCGCGCGAGGCTGACGATACCGTTCGGGCGTACTTTGCCATGACCCCGGAGCTGTAACGCGGTTCGGGCGGCTGCCAACTCGCGAGCCGGCGCGCAATCTCGTCGTCGCGCAACTCGACATCCAGACGGCGCCGTGTGATGTCGAACGAAATCGTGTCGCCGTCGCGCACGGCGGCGATTGGCCCGCCAGCCGCCGCCTCTGGCGCGACGTGACCGGCCATCAGACCGTGCGTGGCGCCTGAAAAGCGGCCGTCGGTCAGCAGTGCCACCTGATCGTCAAGTCCCTGGCCGGCGAGGGCGGCCGTGACGGCGAGCATCTCGGGCATTCCCGGCGCACCTTTCGGACCTTCGTAACGGATTACGACGACATCGCCCGCCTTGATCGATCGCGAAGAAACCGCCCGGAAAGCGTCGTCCTCGCAGTTAAACACCCGGGCCGGCCCCCGATGGGTGAGTCGTTCGTATCCTGCCACTTTCACCACGCATCCTTCGGGCGCAAGATTGCCTCGCAGGATGACCAGACCGCCGGTAGGCTTGAGCGGATTCGAGAGCGGTCGCACGACCACCTGTCCGGATGCTTCGGAGCCACTTTCTGCTTCCTCGCCAATTGTCCGGCCAGTAACCGTAAGGGCGTCGCCGTGAAGCAGTCCAGCCTCGGCTAGCCGCCGCGCGATAAGCGCCACGCCACCCGCACGATAGAGGTCGGTTGCAACGAAGCGGCCGCCAGGCTTGAGATCTGCAAGCAGCGGCGTGTGCGAGCTGATGCGGTCGAAATCATCGATATCGAGTTCGAGGCCCGCCTCCTGAGCGATCGCGAGCAGGTGAAGGACGGCGTTAGTTGAACCACCGGTCATGGCGACCGAAGCGATCGCGTTATCCAAAGCTTTGCGAGTAACGATCCGGCTGGGCCGCAAGTCTTTTGCGAGCAGCTCCATTACCAGCTCGCCGGCGCGATAGGCTACCTCGGCTTTCTTGGGATCCATGGCTGGTACGCTGTTGGTGCCCATTGGCGAGATGCCCAGCATCTCGCCGCTCATCGCCATGGTGTTGGCAGTGAACTGGCCGCCACACGCGCCCGCGCCGGGGCACGCGTTG
>JAJYVB010000053.1 GCA_021792265.1 Deltaproteobacteria bacterium
CAGCGCCCAGTTGCGCTGTCTGCGCGCCCGATCCCGTTCGTCGATCATCGCCTGGATATCGGAGGGCGGAGCCGCACGCCGGAGCGCCGCCCGGCGCTCTTCCAGCCCGAGGCCCATCACCCGGTCGAACCCAACCATGGCGTTCCAGATGCGGAAGTCGCCGCGCCGGTAAGCCTCGCCAACCAGCTCGCGCACGGCGGCAAGCGCTTCAGGCGTGTTGAGGTCGTCGTTGAGTGCCGCATGGAAACGCTCAGCGTGGCCGGAGACCCACTCCGAGTCAGGCGAGGCCGCAATCGCGTCGTCCACCGCGCGCGGAAATTCCATCAGGTAGTCGAGATTTTTCTGCGCCGCCTCGAGCCCCGCGTCGTCGAGCAGAAGCTGAGATCGGTACTTCGCACCAAAACATAGCAGCCGGAAGGCCAGCGGGCTTATACCGCGCGCGACCAGATCGTCGAGCAACGGAAAACGTCCCGCACTCTTGCTGATCTTCGCCCCTTCCTTGTTCATCAGGAAGGCGTTGTGGACGAAATAGCGCACGAATGGCTTGCCGGTCGCGCTCTCGGACTGGGCGATCTCGTTCTCGTGATGCACCGGGATGTGGTCGAGACCGCCCGTGTGTATGTCTACCGTTTCGCCCAGATAACGCATCGCCATCGCCGAGCATTCGATATGCCATCCGGGATAGCCCCGCCCCCAAGGACTGTCCCACTGCATCAGGTGCTCGGGATGATTCAGCACCCACAGGGCGAAGTCGTGCGGGCTGCGCTTGTCGCTCGCATGTTCGAGGCGCTGAGCGGCGTTCTGCTCGTCGAGGCTCTGATGCGACAGCCGTCCGATGCGGCTGGCGCCCCGGTACTTTTCCACGTCGAAGTAAACGCCGCTGCGCGCGATATAGGCAAATTTGCGCGCCAGAAGCCGCTCGATGAGCGCGGTCATGTCGCCAACATGGTCGGTTGCACGGCATAGAACGGTGGGCAACTGCACGTTGAGCCGGGCCAGGTCAGCCAGGAAGCGCCGCAGGTACTCGTTGGCCACCTCGAGCGGTGCGCGGCCCTCGGCTCGCGCCGTCTTCTCGATCTTGTCCTCACCCGTATCGGCGTCCGAGGTCATGTGGCCAACATCGGTCACGTTCATCACATGGCGCACTGGCCATCCATTGAACTCCAGCGCTCGCTTGAAGAAATCCACGAACAGGTAGGCGCGCATGTTGCCCAGATGCTGCGGCAGGTAGACGGTTGGACCACAGGAATAAAAGGTAACGAAGTCTTCGTGAAGCGGCCGGATCTCTTCCACCTTCCGGCTAAGGGTGTTGTAGATATTAAAGGGCCTCACGCAAAACTCCCCCAAGACCATAGCAGAGACGGCGCGCCCCTCCGCACCGCGGCACACGCGGCGCCCTGCGCCAGGCGGCCGGTAGCCGGGAAAAGGTCAGCGGCGCGACAGGCGCGGATCGCCGACCGCACGCCGCTGTTTCAGCCTCTCAATAGCGATCCGCCATTCGTAACCGTCGAGCAGCGATTTCCACCCAGCCTCGACAGAGTTGGCCGACTTAGCCAGCGTTGTCCACACGTTGTGTCCGTCGGAAAACTTCTTGATCGAAACCACCTCGGCTTCGGTCGATTCGCCGCTGGCATGCGTATAGGTCTCGGTCACCCGCACCGCCTCAAGATATGGAAAGTACTTGAGCAGCGCCTTGCGCAACGCCAAGTCCAGCGCATTGACCACGCCGACGCCGCGGGCCGCCTCGGTCTCCTCGACGTTGCCCACCCGTATGACTATGGTGGCATCGATCGTCATCTTGCCCTCGTAGAAATCGTCGATTACCCGGCGCCGGACGATTTCGAAGGGCGCAACGTAGTCGTTTGACGAACGGAGCTCCGCCAGCTCGCGCGATGCCTGGGGCGGCTCCGCCTCCTGAAAAATCGAGCCCTTCTCGGTATTCATCGTCTGGATAAACCGATCATTTTCGTCTTTGAACGTTGGCGCAAGATAATTTCTTCCTCTTGTCCACAGAACCGCGGCGGGACCGCGAACCCAATCCCGCGCTCAATTACGGCGCCATCCAAACTTCCTCACATGGCAAGCCCGCCGTCGATCTGGATGACGGCGCCGGTGATATACGCCGCCGCTCCCGAAAGCAGAAAGGCGGCCGCCGGTGCAACGTCGCCGACCGCGCCAAAGCGGCCCAACGGAATCATCTTGAGCGCCGCCTCGCGGTTTTGTGCGGGCAGTTTCGCCGTCATGTCGGTTTCGATGAAGCCAAGGGCGAGTGCGTTCACCCGAACACCATGGCGTCCCACTTCCTTGGCAAGCGCTTTGGTTAACCCAATCAGGCCCGCTTTTGCCGCCGAGTAGTTGACCTGGCCCGCCATCCCGACCAGCCCGCTGACCGAGCTGACGTTCAGGATGACGCCCGACTTCGCCTTCATCATGGGAAAGATGGCCGCTCGCGCAACGTTGAAAGCACCCGTCAAATTGGTGCGAAGAACCTCCGCCCAATCCTCCTCGCTCATCATCATGACGAGCTTATCGCGGGTCAGCCCGGCGTTGTTTACCACCGCGTCGATTCTGCCCAAAGCTGCGCGCGCCGCGTCAACCATCCCGCGCACCGCGCCGAGGTCACCCACGTCAACCTTGTAAGCGAGGGCCTTGACCCCCAACGCTTCGATTTCAGCTTTCAGCTCCTGCGCCTGGGGCTCGCTACGCAAGTAATTGAAGGCGACATTCGCCCCGCGCCTGGCCACTTCAAGCGCGATCTCGCGCCCGATCCCACGGCTGGCGCCGGTCACAATTACGCTCTGGCCCGCAAGCTCCTTCACGTGCTCATCTCCCAAGTCCGGCTGGCGGCAAGCCGCGCTCGTTGCGCGTGCCTTGTCTGGCCCGCTACGCGGCCCTCACCCACGATACCGAGCCGCCGTACAGCAGGCCTTGGGGCCAGGTCTGCGTTTGTCAGGTGTGACCTCTGTCAGGCGCTGAACGACGAACCGCACCCGCAGGTTCGGCTCGCGCGGGGGTTGTCGAAACGGAATCCCCCGCCGTGCAGGCTCTCCACATAGTCCAGCGTTGTGCCCATGATGTGCGGCAGTGAAACTTCGTCGACCAGGATTTTCACGCCGTCCACTACGGCGACTGTGTCGCCGTCTTTCTGGGCGTCGAAACTGAGCGAGTACTGGAAGCCCGAGCATCCTCCGCCTGCCACGCCGACTCTGAGTCCATGCTCGGCGCCCAGGCCCTCCTTGGCGCGCATTTTGCGCACCAACTCCAAGGCCTTGGGCGTCAGCTTTACTGCAAATTGCGGGTCTGCGGACGCGCCCGGCGGCACGTTTTCATATCTCGCTTCTTCGGCCATCCCAAACTAACCTCCGATGTGGCGAACTCAAGCCAAATTTGCGCATCCCCGAGCCCGCGCGCAACCCTGCACTTTCTCTGGCCCCACACCCGCAACGCGCGGCCCTTACGCTGATGTTATTATGCCTTAGGATGCCCGATCCGATCCACAAGATTAGCCCCCTTGCGCATCAACTCGGCTTCGTGCTTATCGGCGTCGCTCGTCTTGAACCGCTCGAAGACCGCCGGGCCTTTTACACCGGATGGCTCGCCGCCGGCAACCACGGTGAGATGGCCTATTTAGGGCGCGACCCGGAGCGCCGTTTCGATCCCAGACGGCTCGATCCGCGCCTGCGGGCGGTCGTAAGCCTCGCCTACCCGTACCAGGCGCCGTCTGGTGCCCCGTTAGACTGGAAACTGGAGCTTCGCGGGCGAATCGCGGCTTACGCAGCGGGCGACGATTATCACGAGCGCGTGCTGGGCGCCGCGCGCCAGGTGGCCGAGGCGATGCAGCGGCTTCGACCCGGAGCCCTATGCCGCACATACGTCGACACGGGTCCGGTATTCGAGCGCGAATGGGCCGCGGCGGCGGGTCTAGGATGGTTCGGGCGCAACACTATGATGCTGAACGCGCGCGCCGGCTCGTACTTCTTTTTGGCCGAAATTTTCACCGACATCGACTTCGGCGCCGCCGCGGTTCCCTATCGCCCTCATTGCGGGAAATGCCGGCGATGCATAGAGCAGTGTCCGACGGGCGCGCTTGGCGACGGCAACGGCATGGACGCCCGGCTTTGTATCTCGTACCTGACGATCGAGCATCGCGGCCCGATTGCGCCTGAGATGCGCGCCAAGCTGGGCAATTGGATCTTCGGATGCGACATATGCCAGGAGGTCTGTCCGTTCAACGCGACCGGCGCCGACGCCGGTTACGGGGCGCCCGGCGAGCGGCTGTGGCCGCGTCTGGCAGAGATCATGACTCTTGACGACGAAGGTTTCAGGCGCCGCTTCGCGCACAATGCCGTCAAGCGGGCCAAGCGGCGCGGGCTCCTGAGAAACGCGGCCGTTGCGCTCGGCAACAGCGGCAACCCGGAAGCGGTAGGCATACTCACCCGTACGCTTCGACAAGAACCAGAGGCGTTGGTGCGCGCGCATGCCGCCTGGGCGCTGGGAGCGCTTGGCGACGCACAGGCACGCGGTGCGCTTTGCCATGCGCTGGGCTCCGAACCGGATCCCGAAGTGCGCCGCGAGATCATTATGGCGCTCGATGGCGCCTACGTGCGATCTTGCGCGGCCGAGGCGCCGCAGCGAAACTCATGATGTGAGGCCAACGGACAGCGCGCGCCAGAAACTTGCGGAGCCGGTGGCCCGTTCCGGCCACAAGGCCCAGCACTTGAACTGAAGGGATCGGCGAAATCCGACGATGCGCTCACAAAAACCGGCCCAACGGTTCATTGTGGCCAGCCAGGCGGCCGTTGCCGATTCCAGCCTGCGCGGCAAGATCGAAAACGCTACCGGCCGGCATCTCGAACAGTTGGCATTGACACGCGCCGCCTTCGCGCCGTTCGAGGCGGAGCGCGACGCCGCTCGGCAGATCAAACACGACGCGATTAGCCGGCTCGACGAACTACTGTTCGAACTCCGCACCCGCCTCGAGAAAAACGGTTGCAAGGTGTTCTTCGCCGCTACCGCTGCCCAAGCCCGCCAATACGTAGCCGGTGTGGCGCGCGCCGCGGGCGTCAAACGCGTGGTCAAAGGCAAGTCGATGACCGCCGAGGAGGTGGGACTCAACGCGGCGCTCGAAGGCGTGGGCGCACAGGTCTTCGAGACCGACCTCGGCGAGTTCATCGTGCAGCTTCGCGGCGAACACCCTTCCCACATTCTGACGCCCGCCATCCACCTATCGAGGCAAGACGTAGGCGCGCTTTTTCACGAAAAGTTGGGTGTGCCGCAAAGCGACGACCCGCAGGTGCTTACCGCGGCCGCGCGCGATCATCTTCGCAACGTCTTCCTGAGCGCTGACATGGGGATAACGGGCGTCAACTTTGCCGTCGCCGAAACCGGCACACTGGTGGTCGTGGAAAATGAGGGCAACGGGCGGCTCGCGCACACGATGCCGCCCATTTACGTTGCCCTGATGGGAATCGAGAAGGTTATTCCAAAGCTCGGGGATCTGAGCCACTTCCTGGAGGTGTTGGCCCGCACTGCGACCGGTCAAAAACTCACCGCTTACACCAGCTTTATCAGCGGACCGCGCCGGCAGGACGAGGCGGACGGTCCGCAAGAGATGCACGTGGTTATTCTCGACAACGGCCGCGGCGCAATGCTGGCCGATCCGGTGCTTCGCGAGGCCCTCTACTGCATCCGCTGCGGGGCGTGCCTGAACGTCTGCCCGGTTTATCGTCAGATTGGCGGCCATGCCTACGCCTCCGCTTACCCTGGCCCAATCGGTGCCGTAGTCAGTCCGGCCATCTTCGGACCCCCGGCCGCCCACCTCCCCTTCGCCTCAACGCTCTGCGGAGCATGCCGAGAGGTCTGTCCGGTCCGGATCGATATTCCGCGGCTGTTGCTCCACCTGAGATGGAACGCCACTCAGGCGCCCGAGGCCCGAGAATGGCCGCGCCCCTGGCGCCGTGTAACGCGCGGCATCGCGCGCTTCTCCCGGCTCGCTCGCCATCCCCGGCTCGCCCGCCTGACGGGTCGAATCCTGAGGACGCTCTGCCGTCCGTTTGCCAGGAACGGTTACTTGCGGCGGATGCCGCCGCCGTTTTCCGGATGGACCCGGTTCCGCGATTTTCCCACGCCTGGCGGCCGACCCCATCAGCCCGGTTCTGGCCCGAAGTGAGCCGTCATGGACTACTTCCACAAAATCCTGGCGACGGTGAAGGACGCGCTCGCCATGCGCCATGAAACCCCGGTCCAGGACGACCATCAGGACGCGGCGGCACGGCCCCTGATTCCGGTCGCCGCCGCAGCCCATCGCGCCGAACTCCTGTCGCTATTCGCCCACGAGTTGGAGGGCCTGGGTGCTCGTTTTCTGGGCGCGATGAACCCGGCCGAGGCGATCGACCGCGCCTTTGAACTTATCGTTGCGAGCGGTGCTCATTCGGCTGCGATCGGCGCCGGCCTGACAGCCGACCTGGAGAGCCTTCGCGCGCGTCTGAAGAGCGCGGGGATCGAGGTAATAGCTCCCGGCCCTGTCGACGATCAGCGCCGCGGCGAGCTTCGCCAGGTACTTGGACGCGCTGACTTCAGCGTCGTTGAAGCCGACTACGCCATCGCAGCCAGCGGCAGCCTGGTCGTGGTTTCAACCGAGCATTCGCCCGGAGCGCTTACTCTGCTTCCGCCGAAAAACCTGGTTATGATTGACGTCAAACACCTGATGCCCGATCTGGGCACAGCGCTAAGCACACTGGGCACCGCCGTCGTGAACACCAACCGGGTTTCGATCATAACCGGCCCGAGCCGCACGGCAGATATCGAGAAGTTAATAGTGTTGGGCGTCCACGGACCCGTCGAGCTCTACGTGCTTGCACTCTGGCCACAAAATGACTGAAGTCAGGCTCTTTTCCACCTGTCTGGCCGAGGAGTTTTTCCCGGCGGTGCCCGAAGCGGTGGTCCGTATCCTGGAGGGGCTGCGCCTGAGCGTGCGCCCGATACGCCGCGCGTTCTGCTGCGGTCAGGCGGCCTTCAACGAAGGTCTGCGCGAGCAGGCGATCGATCTCGCCCGCCGCTTTGTCGAAAGCTGCGAGCCGGGAACGCCGATAGTCATCCCTTCGGGCTCGTGCGCAAGCATGGTCCGCGTCTTTTACGCCGACCTGTTACGCGACGAACCAGCGCTGGCCGAGCGCGCCGCCGCGCTGCGGCCCTGGATCTACGAGTTCTCACAGTTCCTGGTTGGCGTGCTGAAGGTAAAGTACCTCGGCGCGCGCTACGAACGGGCGGTCGCCTACCATCCGTCGTGTCATCTCCTGCGCGAACTACGCGTAACCAACGAGCCGCTCGACCTTTTGAGCGCCGTGAGCGGGATCCGGCTGGTGGCCCTGCCGAGGGCGGAGGAGTGCTGCGGCTTTGGAGGATCGTTCTCGGTCAAGTTTCCGCACATATCGGCTGCCATTCTCGAGGACAAATGCATGCAGATCGAGCAAAGCGGAGCCGACACTGTAACCGCTGCGGATTGCGGATGCCTGATGCAGATCGGCGGCGGCCTTCACCGCCGAAAAAGCCGGGTCGAAACCCTTCACCTCGCTGAAATACTCGCTCGGCGATAAACCGCAGCCGCGACGACGCCGTCTCCGGCAATCGAGCGCGATACGCGCCGCCGGCCTAGCGGGCCCCTTTTGGGCCTGACGGTGCCGTCAAGAGTTCCAGCGGCTGGTTTGCATGGCGATCGAGTCGGCGATTTTTTGTATCCGCTCGTCGAGCCGTGAAAGCTCCTGGGCAATCTCCTCGATTCGCCGCTCGAACACCTTCATGCGCTCTTCGAGGTCGCGTACGAGAACCCGTCGCTCCGTAGTCTTCGAAGCCATCCTCAACCACCTCCGCGAGGTACTCCGGAAACCCTTACACGATGAGCTTTAGTGTACGCAACTTTACCTTAAGCCGCCTTCGATTGGCCTACCGGGCCAAACGGGTAGTCAGCGGCTTGCGAAGCCGCAGCCGGATGGCCGAATTGCGGTCGGTACGCCCGACTGCTTGTCCCCGTTCAGCCCCGCATTCCCGATTGTTTGGCTTGCGGATGGAGGCTTTTCTCGGCGCTGGGGCGCGAATTTACACGCTCGAACCATCGCGCAATGTTGCCCAGAGCCGGGTCGAACTTTTGCCCTGCCGAGCCGCCGAAGTCGAGCGCACAATAGAGGATGATGTCTGCGATTGTGAAGCGGTCGGGGACGATATAGGTACGGCCGGCAATGAGCCCGTCGAGCCAGGCAAGCCGCTCCTGCACAATTGCTTTAAGGTCGGCCGCAGCTTGCGGAATGATGTGCATGCGGCTGCGAAAGATCTCGGCGCCTTCAGCGAAGCGAAAACCCGCGTAAAGATTCTCCGTGATGTTGAGTTCAACCCGCCGCTGCCACATCCGCGTCTCGGCCCGTTCTTCGGGGGTGCTCCCGACCAGAGGCGGGTTGGGATGCTTCTCTTCGAGGTACTCGAAGATGGCCACCGTCTCGGCGATGCAGCGCCCGTCGGCAAGCAGCAGCGCCGGGATCTGGCCGCCGGGGTTCATGTCGGTATAGGGGCGCTGGCGATTCTCGGCCTTGAAGATTTCGACCTCTTGGAACGGCAGAGTAATGCCCTTTTCAAGCAGGAACATCCGCACGGCGCGCGGATTCGGGCCAAAAGATTGGTAGAGCAGCATAGGGAACCTCGTCGAGGGGACTGGTGGCGAAACCTTATAACAGAATCATCCTGACCGGGAAACGCGCGGCGCCTTGCGCGGCGTTCGAAGTCTAAGCCGGGATTTCCGTTCTCCGAGTGGACTACCAACTTGGTAAGATGCGAAAAAGGCCGTTATGGAAGCAGACTTTGATGGGGTCAGGATGACGTGGAGGCGAATCAGCAGTGGGTGATGAGCAGGAAGGGGCGTTTCGCTCTCGTTCAATGGCGGGTTGAAGGTTGACCTCCAAGGGGCGCGGGCGACGCCCGACGGCGGCCTGCTCCTGGTCCGGGAACTGGATGAATGGTTAGGCTCGGGCGATCTCATCGAGCGGCACCTGAGCGGCCGGCATGGGAAGAACACCCCGTTGCCGCTGGCCGACCTCTGACGCTGGCCGACCTCACGCGGCAGTCGGCCTGCAGCCGACTGGCGGGCTACGAGGGCGTAAACGATGCCGAGCGGCTCTCCCAAGATCCGGCCTTTCGGCTGATCGGCTCGCGCAAGATTTGGGAGCGCGGCGTGGCCCTGACCTCGCGCGTGCAGTCGTTCGAGGCCGAAATTCTCACGCAAACCCAGAACCTGGCCGGCCTGGCGGCGGTCAACGGGGAATTGCTCGCCAGGACGCAGGCGATTGCGCCTCGCCGGCGGGATAGCCGACGGCGGTGGTGGCCTTCCCGGTTCGGGAGAGCAACGGGCAGGAAATAGAGAAGTGCCTTCGAAGTTGGCCGCCGATGGGCTGGATCACTGTTTCAGCGCACCCCAAGCCACGTCCCTGCTCGGTTCGGGCGCGGGGCTTAAGCCTTCGCAACGATAAATGGCCTCGACAATTGCGTTACCGCCGGAACCTGTGCTCAATTCGCCCTGAACAAGAGGTCATAACGGAAATTTCCGTTGAAAGTCCTCCACCTCTTGGAGGTTGCGTGCCCAGGGTCGGTTTTGCACAGGCAGCGACACTCGGCTGTCGCGAACAGCGACAGCCGTACGGTCAGCGTGCTTCCTTTGGCCTAGCGCGTGACGGCATCGCAGAGGCGCCCTCTTCAGCTAGCTGCCTGTTTCGCGCGTGGATGAGACTTGTAGATAGCGTGCCTCATCGGCATGAAACTTGCTTTGAGTGAGTTCCCCTAGCTACGGCTATTCCTCAAATGGTTTACAGTCGCGCGGAGGAATATATGACACCTTCGATTTTCCGTATGGGAATTTTGTCTGCTGCCCTTCTCGTACTCTTGTGCGCTTTGCCCATTCCAGGTTCCTGCCAATCCAGCGATCCGCACGTCATCGAATCGCAGACCGCCCCTTTCCTGCGGTCGGGGATCGATTATGGCGGTCCGATATATGTACCTTCACTCACAAACCTAAGTGCGACTCCCACATCCGACGTTCCGCCAGGTGTGCTTATCGAAGTGCCTCGAAGTCAGGTTCCTCCCCAAAAGGGATGGACGACACCCCCAGCGACCACCATTCAAATTGGTGCACCCACCGCGACGCTCCAGATCCCGCAGAGCCAGCCCACGACTCTGCTGGAGAAACTCTTTCGCTTCATTCTCCCACAGAAGGCCGATGCCCAGGCGGTCGGAGCAGGGACCGGCTTTTCGGGCAGGACCCCAGCGACTGGTATCGTGCCCGCCGACGCTGCCGGTGCTGTAGGTCCCAACAACGTAGTAAGCGCCCTAAACGGCGAGTACTGGTTTTTGTCAAGAACCGGATCTGGTCAAGGGGAGACGGGCAATAGCTTCTGGTGTACAAACAGCAATTTTCTGGTCAACGGCTGCCCAGGAACCCTTGCGAATCCAGGAACGTCTCACCTCTTGAATTTCGATGGCAAGATATTTTACGACGCACAGGCGGGGCGCTGGGTCGTGACTTCATCTTGGGGGAACGGCGACCCAGTTGAACTCAGGCACTCACACGCCATTCGTTTACCTGGGCATTTCAAAGACCTCCGATCCTACCGGCGCTTGGGACCTCTATTGGTTTCAGGGATGTGGCAATTACACCAACAACACCGCCTATGTCGGTGACCAGCCGAAACTCGGCATAAGTGACAAGTGGATCGTAGTTCAGGACGGGGCTTGCGGCCCGGGGCCTCTCTACAACATGAGCGTCTTTGATAAAGCGAACCTATACGCCGGACCCGGAAGTCTCTCTCGAGGTGTAAACTGGTTCGCGCTACTTAATCCGTACGACGAGAGCATACCCGCCTGCACCGTGGCTACGCCTTCCCCGTCTGGCTATGAGTACGTCATTGCCTCGGACATCAGCGATGCTAGTAGCCCAGCCTTAATCTATTCTTATGTGTTTGGCGGCGTAGATCAGCCGAGCTTGTACGTAGGTCAAATCTATGTGGTAGACAGCTATATAAACAACGCTTCCGAGCAACTTCCCGAATTGGAAACACCGCGGTGCACGAACTGTAACAATAGCTGCCGCTGCATTGGAGCCGATGCAGACAGTAGGTTACAATCCGCTACGGTTCAATTCCTGAAAAGTGGCGATTATGCGGCACTGGCTAGTTGGGAATTTGGCCTTACTTCGTCTGGCGGCTTAGGCACAGGTGTCACATACGTTGCTCTCGATTTGAATCAGCAAGCTATCCTGTCCTCGGATTTCGGGAGATCAAGCGGCGGAAGCACGTTGTACAACAGTCTCTCCATGACCAATTCTACATCTTCCGGCGATGCAGGTGTCTGGCAGCTTGATGGGAGTGATCAGTACACATATCCTTATAGCAGCTTTTTTATAGTGGACATCGATTCCGGTGCCTCTCTTCAGGAGGTTGCCCATTATGGCGCTGCTGCAACTCCCCTCTCCAGTCGCTGGGGTGATTACACCACCGTGACGCCAGATCCTGCGAATGCATCGCAGGTATGGTCTCTCGGAAGCTTTTTAAACGGCTCCGGAGTTCAGGATCAGTGGTGGACGCCCACAGTGCCATGAACTGAAGAGAGACATCGGCGTTCACAGTGTGGCACCTCCTGTCCCTGATCGGCACGAAGTGCGCCTTGCCGGAGACCGTGTTATACTTTTTCAGGCCGGCTTAGACGGGCACGCTGGGGGAATGGCAACCAATAAGAAGCTGCGGTGAAGGTCCGAGGTGTCAGCGCTCTGTACTTGTTGTTTCTGGTCGTTCCGGCTTTCGCGGCTAGCGTCCGTGGGCCGAGAACCACTTTCTCCGAAAAGCTGAAAGCAGCTATCCAGAGGCACCTC
Organism: Deltaproteobacteria bacterium; assembly: GCA_021792265.1. Taxonomy (GTDB): domain Bacteria; phylum Desulfobacterota; class Binatia; order Binatales; family Binataceae; genus JAJYVB01. The sequence continues at coordinate 11,903 of JAJYVB010000053.1, forward strand.
GACCAGCGGCCAGTCGTCGCTGGGATCTGGTTTGTTGGCAGAGATCTCACGTGGCGCCCTGCGGAAGCCTGCGACGCTGAGATCGAGGCCAGGTTGAAGATTTTGGTGAAGGCCGGACTACTGAGCATCGCAAATCGATCAAGGACTACGATTGCCTACGCATTGACGGCCAAAGGTAGGCGGTATGTTCATGCTAGAGGCGTTGTGGGAACATCTTCCAGCGGCGCGAAGGTATACGGGTATACAGTGGACGAAGGTCGCACGGTGGTCACGCACATCGACTCTTACACGGGGCGCGAGAACGGTGCGATCTGCAGAGTTTGGTTTTTTGCGAAAAACGTACCCTGTGACTGGGTAGAGCCCTTCGTCTCACGAGAGGCCAAATACACGAACGTTGGGCGGTCCGCTCCGGGTGAGGCTGAGTTGGTGTCCTCGGACGGGATTTGGAACGTGAGAAGCCTCCTGGTATTTTGGCCTGAGGTCCAGGTTTTCGAACATCCTTTTGGTGCCTGCAGACCATAGTTCTGCTAGCCTCTAGCCCGGATAATTCATAAATGTCGCATTAAGGAAGCCACCGCCGCTCCCGAGCCGTGCTTGGTAATCTGTCGCGGCGAGCACGACGAAATTCTGGCCAAGATAGGTAAGTCACGATGCGTTTTTGTCCACAGTGCGGCTCACCGCTGGTGCAGGGCGCCCGGTTTTGCGTTCAGTGTGGGGCGACTTTAGGAGACGCAATCCAAAGTAGCGGAACTCCCCAAAGAGCACGGCCGCATCTGGGCATGTCGTTTTACGCCGTGCTCGCTGTGATTGTGGCCACCGGAGCGGTTGTTGCCATGCTTGTCCTGCGCCACCAGCCCGAGCGCCAGAAAAAAGTGGCGATGATGGAAAACGGGACCGCGGGCCGCGCTGGTCTCCCCCCCGGCCATCCGAAGATCAAGCTACCCGCCGCCGCCGTCAGGTACATCGCCGGGCTCGAAGCGAAGGCACGCGCCAACCCGAAGGATCTGAAGACCTGGGACCAGTTCGGTGAGGCCGCGAGCCGGGCCGCGCTCTTCGATCCGGCTTATTACACCAAGGCCGTAGACGCCTTCGGCCACGTCCTCAAGATCGATCCCAACGACCTGCAGGCGCTTCGCGGAATGGGCAACTACTTTTACGACCACGAGCAGTTCGATCGCGCGGCCGCCTCCTACGAGCATTACCTTAAGGAAAAGCCCAACGACCCCGACGTTCTTACCGACCTGGGCACGATGTACCTGGCGACAGGAAACGCCGACCAAGCTGTCGCGCAATACCATAAGGCACTCGCCGTAAACCCGAAGTTTCTCCAGGCGTACTACAACCTGGGCGTAGCCTATGCGGAGCAGGGCCGCACGGCTGACGCGATCGCGAGCCTCAACCAGGCGCTGACCCTCGCTCCTGACGATTCGGCCAAAAAGCAGATTCGGGAGATGATCGCGAATATCCAGGGCCGCACAAGCGGCGGGCCGGGTGGCGCGCCGTCCTCCGGGGCAAGCCCCGGCTCGGTTTCCACAGCCTCGGCCGCCTTGTCGCCTCCAACAAACTTTCACGAGGCGGTTGAGCAGTTGGTGCGCGGCCTGCCTGTCGCCGGGACCAAGGTGCAATCGGTGAAGTGGGTGTCGCCGTTGAAGGCCGAGGTTATGATGCAGGATTTTCCGATGCAGGCGATGCCGCCGTTTGCGCGGTTAAAGTTGCTTCAGCAATTAAGCTCCGGACTGAAGACGGCAAAGACGTCGTTCAAGGTAACACAGCCCGTGCAGGTGGATCTGGACGATGCGGCGACCGGCCGACCGATGAAGTCGGTAGTTGAATAGCGCGGTAGCGAAACCCGCTGGATGCCCGGTGACGGTGCAATCCTTCCGCACCGGGTGCCGGCAAGGATGAGGCGGCGGAGCCGGACGTACACCGGCTCCGCCGCTGACCTCAGCCCCTCCTCCCCACCTCATTCTTCGCAGTAGTCAGGCGATACCGCCTGTTAGCGTGTCCGTCTCGTGCCTTCGGTGCCCCGGGGAAGCTCCATCCGCTACGCGCGTGAGGCTTAAAAAAAGCCCGCACACATATTCCGCGACCGCCGGTTCGCCCGCTCTCACGCTCCCCCGCCTTCTCCTGAGCTATCCCCGGGGCACATCGCCAACCCCGCTGCACCCCCTTCCCCGCGTTCCCGTTCACGCGGCGAATCTCACGAACATCCGCTCGTCGCGCCGCAGTTCATACATCGGTAACAAGTGCCGTTGCGCACCATGATCGACCCGCAGTCCGGACACGGCGGCGCGTCAGCCTGATTGATGAACATCTGCCGCATCGCACCGTCTTTGCCATCGGCCAGCGTGCTCGCCGGCGCTCGCGCCGGCTGGGTCGCGCCCGTTTCGATCAGTCCCACCTCGCGGCGCGACTCTTCGTCGAGAAACTTCGAAGCCAGCCATCGGAACAGGTAATCGACAATCGACTTTGCGTAGGGAATCTCGGGATTGCGCGTGAAACCCGAGGGTTCGAACCGCATATGCGCAAACTTGTCGACCAAGAAGCGCAGCGGCACGCCGTACT
>JAJYVB010000351.1 GCA_021792265.1 Deltaproteobacteria bacterium
TCAGGGCTGAGTGTGTAGCGATGCGGATTGTTGAAGAGGGTGCGGGCAATTTTTTGAAGGTGGACCCCGACGGCTTCCGTGCGCACGTGCGCGAACAGAAGCCCCATCGGATGGCGTCCAAGCTGATGTCTGAGAAGGACGCCGTCGCGAGGCTCGTTCATGACGGGGATTACCTCGTTTACGACTGCGACTATTTTCACCGTGGTCCGGCGTCGCTTATTCGGGAAATAGTCCGTCAGGCGAAGCGCCAACTGTGGCTGGGCGCCAAATTTACTTACGTCGATGCGGCGCTTTTGACCGAAGCTGGATGCGCCGACCGGATTGACGTCGGTTTCATCGGTTTCGGGCCGTGGATTTCCAATGCTGTCCGCGAAAACCGCTGCCGCATCTACGAGTACTCCAACGCCATCATGACCCTGCGGTTGAAGGCTGGAGCGATGGGCGTCCCGTTTCTGCCCGCCCGCAGCTTTGGCGGGACCGACGGATTTCCTCGGTCGGGCTGCAAGATTGTAGAAGACCCGTTTTCGGGACGCCCGGTCCTGATCGTCCCGGCGCTCAACCCTGACGTGGCGCTAATACACGTTCAGCAGGCAGACGAGCATGGCAACGCGCGCGTTTTCGGCACCGGGATCGCCCATCAGGAATGCGCCCTCGCCTCCCGTCGCGTCATCATCTCGGCCGAGGAGATCGTCTCGACCGACGAAATCCGCCGCGACCCCGCGCGCACCTCGATCCCGCATTTCGCGGTTGACGCCGTGGTACATGCGCCGTTTGGCTCCTATCCCGGAACGGTGCAGGGTTACTACGCCAGCGATCCGGAAGGCGTGGTCGAAGCGATGGCTGCGATGTACCGAGGCGACTTCAGTGACTACCTGGCCAAGCATGTCCACGCCGTGGGCTCGCACGAGGAGTATCTGGAAAAGGTCGTTGGCGTGGGCAAGCTTGCCGAGATGCGCCGTCGAGAAGGAATCAGGGAGGGCTACCGCGCGTAAGTACGCCCTGCGGCAGCTTTGTTGGCGTGCGAGTCCTTACGGACACGGCCCGGGACAGAAAATCGGCCGCACTTGCAGGAGGGGAACGAATCCATCATGTTCGAAAACGTGGAAGGGCGGTTTTTGCCGCCAGACGAGCATCGCCCCCTGCTCTGTTTCGGCGCGCCCTGGTTTCAGTACGCGCACAACCGAAAATCCCTCAATCTGGCCCACGAAATCATCGACCGGAGCCTGGCGCTCTACGGGCCTCAGCGGCCTGCCATATACGACGACAACACTGGCCGTACCTGGACCTATGGCGAACTGAACGCCGCGGTAAATCGCCTTGGCAACGCGTTTCGGCGCCTCGGAGTACAACCGGGCGAGCGGGTTATCATGCGCTTCGGAGAACGTCCCGAAGCGGCGATCAGCCAGCTTGCGGTTTGGAAGGTCGGGGCGATTGCGGTTCCGACCTCGGTGCTGGATTCCGCGCGCGAGTTATCGTCTATCGCTGCCGACACGGAGGCGCGATGGCTGGTTTGCGAGGCAGCCAATTTTGCCGAAGTGGAAAAGGCCTTGGCTCAGCCGAACTGTCTGAGCGGGGTAATCGTCGCCGGCGGCGCTTCTGCTGCCGCAGGAAGCTATCTGTCCTTCGCAAAACTGATTGCCGATGAGTCGGAATCGCTCGAGCCCTATCCAACGCGGGCGCTCGACGCGGCAATAATCGGCTACACCGGCGGCACCACCGGGCATCCTAAGGGATGCATCCATACCCACGCCGGTTACCTGGCCATCTCAGACTTGAATGCGATTTACCGCGGCGTTTCGCATACCGACGTTCTTCTCTGTCATGCTCCGCTGGGCCATGCTTTCGGCAACGGCGAAAAGATCGCAATTCCGCTGCGATGGGGCGCCGCCACAGTTTACCGAGAGCGTCCGTCGGCTGAGGACATGTGGCGCCTGCTCGGCAGGTACCGTGTCACGGCCATGGCGGGAATCGCCACGATGTACCGGATGATGGCGCGGGTCGAGGGCGAACTCCCACCCGATCTCAAACTGCGCTCGGCGCTCAGTACGGGCGAGATGCTCGATGAAGCGGGAGCGGCGCGATGGTCGAAAATGGCCGGCGTCGAGCTCCGCAACGTGGTGGGAATGGTCCCCATGGCGCATATCTTCCTCGAATCCAACGATCTGAACGCGCGCAGGGTGGCTCCGGGCCTGTCGGTCGGGATGCCGATGGCGGGTTACGAAGCCAAGGTGGTCGCGCTCGACTCGCTGACCGAACTCGAGCCCGGCGAAACGGGGAGGCTCGCCGTAAGAGGACCCACTGGAATTACTTACTGGACCAACAAGCATCCTGGAATTCGAGAGCGGGCAACGAGAGACGTAATCGGCGGTTGGAGCCTCCTCGACGACGCTTACCGAAGGGACGAGGACGGTTGGCTTTACATCACGGGACGGCTCGACGACATGATCGTGACTGCGGGGCGGCAGATTTCCGCCGTCGAGGTTGAAACCGTGCTCCTGAGCCATCCAGGCGTGCGGGAAGCCGCAGTCTTCGCGGCTCCAGACCCTATCCGAGGGCAGGTGGTGGCCGCATGCGTCGTTCCCGCGCCGCAGGTCACGCCGAGCGACGACTTCAAGGCGGAACTTCAACGTTACTGCAAGGAAAACCTGGCGGCCTACAAGTACCCGCGCCAGATACAGTTTGCCGCAAGCCTGCCGCGCGATGAGGTAGGAAAGCTCCGCCGCCGGTTGCTCAAAGAGGCCTTCGGGACCTCATCCGCAGCGGCCGCCGAGCCACGCCCCACCGTCAAGGTGACGTGAACAAACGTTCAGCCGCGAAGGCTGATGCTCTCGCTACCCCGACCTCAACTATTTCTCCCTTCG
>JAJYVB010000352.1 GCA_021792265.1 Deltaproteobacteria bacterium
CTTGAAGTTGGCTCCGGACTGCTCGCCGGTCACTCGCGGCAGATGGCGGACGTCCGCTTCGCAAAACCGCGCCCGGCGGGCGGCAAGCCGGGCTACCAGTTCGGTCGAGATCATTGCGCCTTGCGCTTTAAGCTCCATCCCAGTCAGCAGAGAGCTGCGAAAGAGCTTGAAGCCGCAATCGATGTCGCTCGCCTTGAGACCAAACAAAAGCCTCACTAGCGTGGTCCAAGCCCGTCCGTTGATGCGCCGTATCAGCGGATCGGCTCGGCGAGCCCGCCGGCCCATCACCACGTCGAAATCGTGTGCCCGGGCGGCAAACAGTGTGAGGTCGCGTGCGTCGAATTGGCCGTCACCGTCGCATAGCACCACGTAAGGTTCGCGTGCGGCGCGCAGCCCCGATATAACGGCGCCACCGTAGCCGCGGTTCTGTTCGTGGCGGACAAGCCGGACCCGCGGGTCGCTGGTGGCGAGTTGCTGGGCGATAGCCGCGGTTCGGTCGCTGCTCCCGTCGTCGATGACTATTACTTCGTATTGCTCGGCAAGATCGGGCAGCACCTTGAGAAAATCGCCGACGACGCGCGCGATGTTGCCCTCCTCGTTATGGGCGGGAAGGAAGACGCTTATGCCCTGCAGCCGCGTCGGGGGCTTAACCGCCGATGCGGCGCCGGTCAGTTGGCTGGAGGCGCGCTCCAAGTCGAAACCGTCATCGCTGACCGGCAGGCGGCGCGCCCGGTGGCAGAAGCCTTGGCACGCTCCAGCCACTCATTCCTAAGCCGCTCGAGCCCCCGGTTACTCACTGAGATTGCGGTAACCGCCGCGATAAAAGACGAGGGGCGCTCCTGGCCGGGCCTCTACCTGTTGCACCTCGCCGACATAGATCGTGTGATCGCCGGCGTCGTACGCGGCTGCAACTTTGCATTCGAGGTAGGCAAGCGTGCCGCTCAAAATCGGAGTTCCATTGGCGCCAATTTGGTACTCCACCCCCGAGAACTTGTCGCCGCCGCTTGCCGCGAAGCGCCGCGACAGATGTTCCTGGTCGGCTGCCAGCGTGTTGACCGTAAAAACGCCGCTCTGTTGAAAGCAGGGATAGCTTTCAGACTTCTTGTCGATGCATACCATGACTAGCGGAGGATCGAGCGAAACCGAAGAAAAAGCGTTAGCGGTGAGTCCGTGAAACTCGCCGGCCAGCGAGCGGGTAGTCACCACGGTGACTCCGGTAGCGAAGCATCCCATCACGCGTCTGAATTCAGCTTTATCGAGTGCCATCGATTCTCGTTGCTTTCAGGATACTAACAGGCGATTTCGCAACCGGTCAAATTACGGCTGCCTTAGCCGAAGCAGCCTTTTTAAGCGTTGATCTTTCATAAACTCGCCCCCACAATAGATTTTGTCTACCGGATTACTTCGGCGCGGGGTTGAGATGGGGATGACGAAGCGGAGGGGCCTTACAATTACCATAATCGGGCGGCTCGGCTTGTGGGCTGCCCGTGCGTTAGCGTGCGCTGTGCTCGGATGCGCCGCGGCATCGGTTGGGCAAGCGGCGGCTTTGAGCGCGGCCAGCGCAGCAGTTCCCCCGCCAACTGCCGCAACCTCGGTTATGCTGGCCAAGCCGGGGGCGCCGGATTCGACCACCGTCAGCGTGCGCCCGCTGGCTAAGGCCGCCGTTTCCGCGCCTTCGGCTAAAACTCCGGGCGAGATCCTGTTTCGGCAAAGCGGTTTCGACGCAAAGGAAGACCCGATCAACTGGGCTGTGATGGCCTACAAATCGCGCCATCGCCTGGTCGTCTACTACGAGGGGCGTTTCTACAAAAGCTACCACGCCGTGTTCGGCCGCAGCATGGAGCCCGGCGGCAAGGAGTGGGCCGGCGACCGGCGCACGCCGGAGGGTCTCTACACGATTATCCGCAAGTACCGAAGCCGACGATGGAGGCGCTTTCTCAAGCTCGACTACCCCAACGCTGTCGACCGCATTCGTTATACGCAGCTCCGGCGCGACCGCCTGATTCCCGTGGTCCATGGAATACCAGTGCGCGAAGGCGGCGCCATCGGCATCCACGGCACTGACCAGCCGTTGCTGAACCAGGGAAACATCAACTGGACCACCGGATGCATCTCGGTGGACAATGACTCGATTCTCGAACTTGATCGCCTTCTGCCTGTCGGCACGATGGTGCTCATCAAGCCGTAAGAGGACACGGCCGGCGCCGGTCGATTCCGATTATCAGACGTTGTCCTGCCGCCGCGTGCCAAGAAGATAAAGCGGCACGCCGCTGAGTGCGATTAGCAGTCCCGGCCAGGTCGAAGCCGGCCGCACCACCAGAAGGTCCGCCATCATGAGCAGGGCTGCGGCGATGTAGGCGGCAGGAATCCAGGGGTAGCCCAAAGCGCGATATGGGCGCGGCATTTCGGGTCGTCGCACCCGCATCACGAAAACCGCTCCAACGGTCAGCACGTAAAACCCAAGCTGCGCGAAGATAACGTAGTCGAGCAGCTGCGAATAACTGCCGGAAAGCGTCAGCAGCGCTGCCCACACTCCCTGGATCGCAAGCGCCACGCCCGGGACGCTAGCCTCGTTAAGGCGGCCGGCTGCGTTGAAGAACAGCCGGTCCCGCGCCATCGCGTAAATCACCCGTGCGCCGGTCAGAATCAGCCCGTTGGCGCATCCAAAGGTCGATACCATCACCAACACTGCCGTCAGCACTGTGCCAAACCTGCCCCACACCATCTCCATCGCCGCGGCCGCAACGCGATCGCTGCTCGCGCCGGCAATCCCGCGGGCGAAGAGCAGCGGGCGCAATCCCTATCAGGGAACGTTCAAGTTTTTCTTCTTTACTCATTCTCATTCTTTTCAT
>JAJYVB010000353.1 GCA_021792265.1 Deltaproteobacteria bacterium
GGCGCTGCGCCGGCTGCTTCCGACCCATGAGGTAGCGTTTCAGGTTCTTTCGGGGCAGAAGGTGGAGGTCAACGACTTCTTCCGCTGGCCGCTGCTGCGCCTTGTGGACGAGCTGTTGGGGCGGTTTCGCGCCCGCAATCGCGAGGAGGAAGTGCTGGTCGGTATGCTGCGGGTGGGCGTCCCGGACTACGCGCCTGCCGCATTTCGCGAGGGCGTCGCCAATGCGCTGATTCACCGCGACTTCACGCGGCTGGGCGCGGTGCACGTGCAATGGCACGACGACCGTATCGAGATCTCCAATCCCGGGGGCTTTCCCGAAGGTGTGCGGCTGGACAACCTGCTGGTCACTCAGCCGCGGCCGCGCAATCCCTTGCTGGCCGATGCCTTCAAGCGAGCGGGAATCGTCGAGCGCACGGCGCGCGGGATTGACACGATATTCTTCGAGCAACTGCGCAACGGCCGGCCGGCGCCGAGCTACGACCGCAGCAACGAGAGTGGGGTCACGCTCGTGCTGCCTGGCGGGAAAGCGAGTCTGGCGTTCGCGCGACTCGTCGCAGAGGAAAGCCAGGCGCAACGACCGCTTTCCCTGGACGATCTGCTGCTGCTCAATCACCTGTGGCTGGATCGACGGCTGGCAACGGCGGAGGCGGCGGCGCTGGTCCAGAAGCCGGAAGGCGAAGCACGGACTCGCCTGCAGCGGCTGGTCGAGGCGGGTCTCGTCGAACCGCGCGGCGAGCGCAAGGGCCGAACGTGGCACCTGTCCGCTGCTGCCTACCGCCGACTTGGCGAAAGATCGGCCTATGTCCGGAGCCACGGGTTCGAGCCACTGCAGCAAGAACAGATGGTGCTGCAGTACGTGGGCACTCACGGGCGGATCACCCGGCGCGAGGCGGCGGAGCTATGCCAGCTTGCCCCGCTGCAGGCGCGTGACCTTCTGGCGCGGCTGGTCACCCAGGGTAAGCTTGCCCGCCACGGCACGCGGCGCGCTGCGTTTTATGAGCTGGCGTCCAATAATATGGACCTGTCCAAATAGGATATGGATAAGTCCATAATTCCGTCCAAATCATCTAAAGTTAAATCCCACCCATGATACCCAAGGACTGCAAGCGCCTCGCCGAGGTGGATTTCCCGATCGCCGAGGTCAGCAGACATGCTGCCAAAGAGAAGTCGATCCGGCACGGGCACCCGAGCACCCTGCACTTGTGGTGGGCGCGGCGGCCTCTCGCCTCGAGTCGGGCGGTGCTGCTCGCGCTCTTGTGGCCGGACCCGTGCGATTCGCTTTGCCCGGCCGCTTTCAAAATGGAGGCGCAACGACGCCTCCGGGAGATTCCAGGCTGCAACCCCGGCACGACCGATGGGGACTTGCGCCGGGCGCTTTTGCGCTTCATCGCAGACTTCGCGAACTGGGATAACGCTGCGCAACGAACCTATCTCGAAGTCAGCCGCGCGTTGGTGAAGGCGGCGCACGCGCCCGCTGGTCTGCCTGCCGAAGCCTCGGCGCAGGCAAACGGCGGCGCCTACGAGCCGCCGCTGGTGGTGGATCCGTTCGCTGGCGGCGGGTCAATCCCGCTCGAGGCATTGCGCGTGGGATGCGAGGCGTTCGCCAGCGATTTGAATCCCGTCGCATGCCTGATCTTGAAAGTCATGCTCGAGGACATCCCGCGGCATGGGCCGGAGTTAGCCGAAGAGCTTCGTCGCGTCGGCGCAGAAATCAAAAGCCAAGCCGAGAAGGAACTCGCCGATCTCTATCCCAAGGACCCGGACGGCGCGACGCCGATCGCGTTTCTCTGGGCGCGGACCGTGCGCTGCGAGTCGCCGAACTGCGGCGCGGAGATCCCGCTCGTGCGTTCGTTCTGGCTCTGCAAGAAGGCGAATCGCCGGCGGGCGCTGCGGAACCGGGTCGAGCGACCAAAGGGACAGCCACCTCGCGTTGAGTTCGAGATCTTCGAGCCTAGAGCAGAGACGGAAGTGCGCGGCCCCACAGTCACTCGCGCGAAGTCTACGTGCGTCGCATGCGGTTCGGTCCTGTCCGCTGAACGCGTACGTGTCCAGCTCACTAATCAGCGGGGCGGGGCCGATGCGATATTTGATCCGCAGGGCCACCGCACGGGCGGAGCCCGTTTGCTCGCCGTGGTGGTAGCGGGGGGGCCGGGCGATGATAGTCGCCAGTACCGTCTAGCTACCGCTCTTGACTACCGCACTGTTCGACAGGCGAGCGAGCGTCTAGAGCGACTCATAGGTTTATCGTCCGCCGTCAGCCCGGGTCCGGTTCCGTGTGAGGAGATTCCCCTCACTGAGATACGGCGCCTATCTGTACCCCTATACGGGGCGAAGCGCTGGCGTGACCTCTTCACTGCGCGGCAGGCACTGGCCCTTAGCGCCGTAGCTGCGAGGCTAGCCGCGTTACCAAAGACCGCCGTTAACGAAGTGCTGGCGCTCGCGTTGGGTCGATGTGCGGACTACTGGAGTTCGGGAGCGACGTGGGTTCAGTCAGGCCAGTTCGTTGCACATACGTTCACCCGTCAGGCGCTGCCAATCGTCTGGGATTTCGCAGAAGCCGTGCCTTGGACAGATTCGTCAGGAAATTTCGACGGAGCGATCGATTGGATTGCGCGCGTTGTCGAAATCTGGCCAGGTTCACGGCCAGGGCAGGTACAGCTCTCAGATGCCGCCGAGCCGACATTACCTCACGAAGTCGCTGATGTCTGGTTTACAGATCCGCCGTACTACGATGCTGTGCCGTACGCGCATCTCGCCGACTTTTTCTATGTTTGGCTTCGAAGGGCCTCCGGATCTGCCGATCGGCCCTGGTTCGCTCAAGAACTATCTCCGAAGAAAAACGAAT
>JAJYVB010000354.1 GCA_021792265.1 Deltaproteobacteria bacterium
CAACATGCGTTACGCTGTTCCTGCGGCCGACGAACAAGCGGTGCGCCGAGCCTGTGAGCGGGCGCGGGCCGACGATTTTGTGCGCACGCTTCCCGACGGCTATCTGACTGAAATCGGGATGCGCGGAACGGCGCTATCGGGCGGGCAGCGCCAGCGCCTCGCGATAGCCAGAGCCCTGCTTCAGGACCCGCTGGTGCTGATCCTGGACGAGGCGACCTCCGCGGTTGACTTCGAGACGGAATCGCTCATTACGGCTGAGATCGATCGGCTCTTTCCCGACCGCACCCGTATCGTCGTGACGCACAGATGGCAGACGCTGGCCGGAGCCGATGCGGTTTATAACCTAGCCGACGGGCGGCTTGCACCGGCGCGGCCGGCCAACGGTGCAGCACCATGACGACGCCTGCCGAGAGTCCGCCGCATGCCGGGCACGCGATCAGAGTCGGACTTCTCGATAGCGGCGTTGACGCCGAAAATGCCCATCTGGTGCACGCCCGGCGGCGTTTCGCACTTGAGTCAGGCGGTGCAACGGACGAATTTCCGGCGCTTGACAACCCAAACGGGCATGGCAGCGCGATCGGCCGTATAATCGCGGCGCTTGCGCCAACTGTCCAGCTTCTCGACGCGCAGGTTTTTGACGCGCGCGGCGCCGCAGCGCCGGCGGCAGTGGCGTCCGCCCTGCGATGGCTGACGGACCAGGGCGCGGGCCTGGTCAATATGAGCTTCGGCTTGGTCGAGGACCGTGAAATATTGCGCCAGGCATGCGCTCAAGCCAGAGACTCGGGGGTCGTGATGCTGGCGTCAGCGCCGGCACGCGGACCCAGGGTGTTCCCTGCCGCCTATCCGGGAGTGATTAGCGTTGCGGCCGACGGCCGGTGCGCCGGGCATCAAGTGTCCTTCCTTGGAGGTGAGCCGGCTGACTTCGGTGCCTGCCCGACGGCGCCCGAAGGCCATCACAAGTCCAGGATTCCCGGGGGAGGCAGCAGCTACGCGGTGGCGCGCGTTACGGGGATTGCGGCGGCGTGGATGGCTGGGCAAAGCGCCGAAATTGGCGGCGAAGAGCTGTATCGGTATTTGGTTTCGATCGCGCGTTACGTTTCCAAGGCAGCCGCGCGGGCATATTTCAGCCTCAACCCACCACGCTAATCTTTCGCAGGGTGCTGAGAAACGAAGATCAGTGGGTAGATGGATGCGGTGAAATTCAGCACCCTGCGAAAAAGATGGCTTCGTTCCTTAATCTTCTCTCCCTCCGGGAGAGATAAGAGTGAGGGAGCAGGCTGCGGAAAACCTTTTTCCGCAGCCTGCCAAGGCTGGCGGAGTGTAAAGCGCTCGCTTAAGTCGCGGTACCCGCGCTTTACGCCGGGAAAGTGTCCGTCTTTGCGGGAGTTTTGGCTGAGGAGGGAGGACTCGAACCTCCAATCGCCTGATCCAGAGTCAGGTGGCTTGCCAATTAGCCGACTCCTCAGCGCTGGCGCCGATTATACCCAGATTGCCGGCCCGCTCATAGAAAGAGCGGATGCCGGCTGCGAGCGCACGCCGCGTCAGTGGCCGGCCGCGCGATGGAGGGTTTCGGCGTGCCGGTTCACGAGCGCGTCACATCGCTGCAGCAGCGCCGGATCCTGGCTGTACTGCTCGATCATGTAGCTGAGCTCGCCCAGATCATGCACCAGGAGCCTCAGGTAGCGCTCGTACTCGTCTTTCTCCTGGATGCGCTTGAGCAGATCGCCCACCAAGTCCTCCAGCTCGGTTTCCTCGACGTCGAGCGCCACCTGCAGCGCTTCCTCGATGCTGATCGGCGGCTCGGACCGCAGCGACGAGCGTTCCACGCATTCGCGCAAGCGGCCGATAGTGGCCTTCTGGAGCTCAACCGGGCTTGGACGATCGAGGCGATCCTCCAACCCGAGCACGATCAGAACCAACTTGAGCGCGCCCACGTGACGCGCCTCGTCGCGCGCCATCGAGAACCAGAACTCGTGAAGCGACGGATTATCGGCGAAGCGCTGCGAAAAGCAGGCATAAATCGCCATGCTTTGCTCTTCGAGCTGGATCGTGGTTTCGAGCACTTCGCGCGTCGACGCCATTATTGACAATCTTAGCGTGCTCGCGAAGCAACCGGCAAACCGGCGCCGGCCTTAGCCAGGCCCGCGCCGGATAGAGCGATTCTTCGCGTCGTGTTCAAGTTAATGTGCCGTCTCGGTTGCCCGTGTCTCCCGTATAACTGTCACGCGGATCTGGCCAGGGTAAGTCATATCAGACTCGATCTTGCGCGCCACGTCGCGCGCCAGCATCACTGCCGCTTCGTCCGAAACCTTTCCCGGCTCGACGATTATCCGCATCTCGCGCCCCGCTTGCACGGCAAAGCACTTGTCAACGCCGGGGAACGACTTGGCAATGGCTTCGAGGTCCTCGAGCCGTTTGACGTAGCTCTCCAGGACCTCGCGCCGCGCCCCTGGACGCGCTCCCGACAGCGCGTCGGCAGCGTCGACCAGCGGTGCCAGGATGGTCTCGGCCTTGACCTCTTCGTGATGAGCCGCGATGGCGTTGACGATTTTTGCCGACTCGCCGTATTTGCGGGCGAGTTCGCCGCCGATCAGGGCGTGTGAGCCTTCGACTTCGTGCGTCAGCGCCTTGCCGATATCGTGCAGCAGCGCCGCGCGGCGCGCCTGCTTCTCGTTGAGTCCCAGTTCCGCCGCCATCACGCCGCAGATGAAGGCCGCCTCGATCGAATGCGTGAGCACGTTCTGGGCGTAGATGGAACGGTACTTGCGCATCCCCAGCAGCTTCACCAGATCGGGATGAACGCCGTGGACGCAGCCCTCCAGGATGGCG
>JAJYVB010000355.1 GCA_021792265.1 Deltaproteobacteria bacterium
GAGCCGGCTAAGGCGCGGCGAGTTTGCGCTGCAGAGCCATATCGACCTGCACGGTATGACGCAGCCGGCCGCGCGCCAAGCGCTTGCCGCCTTCATCCAGGACAGCGTGCGAACCGGGTTGCGCACGGTGCTGGTTGTTCACGGGCGCGGGCTTCGTTCGCCGGGCGGGCATCCGGTGCTCAAGCATGCGACCGCCGAATGGCTGTCGCACGGAATGATCGGCTCGCACGTACTCGCGTTTACGAGCGCAAGACCCTCGGACGGCGGCGGGGGCGCGACGTACGTTCTCTTAAGACGCGACCGTCGGCGCGCCCCATTCGACGTTCTCAAAGGCACAAAGCGCTCCGACTAAACGCCGCCCTTCCTAACCGCTGCCTTGGCGCACGAGGTCGGCCGATCTCGCGGCGAAGTTCTCCGCTAGATAGGGCACCCCGGCTGTGCGCAGACAAGCGTGGAGACGATTGAAGGCAGCCGGGTCGCGCGTCGAGTCGTTGGCATCTCCCGGAGGCACCCAGATAACCATGCCCTGACGAGCGCGGGTAAGCAGGACGCGGTAGCGATTACACACGTAGGCACGTTCGGCATCCTGCCTGACGTTCTGCCAGCCGGCGCCCCGAAACTTGCGGTATTCCCAGCGGTCGCCGGCATCAACCGGCAAAAGGTCGCCGCCCCAGCAGACGCCGACCCAGTCTAGTTCGAGTCCTTGGCATTCGAACTCCGAGGCTGCTACCTCCAGCGAAAAGCTCGACCTGCAGTCTTCCGGAGGTGCGAGAAACCACTTCTCGAAGGGGTAGTCGCGGCGAAATGCACTCGAGCCTTCAATGCCGTGGGCGCGCAGACGCTGATCCTCGGAAGTGGCGACCAAACCGCAGCGACGATTCGGGTCGCCAGCGCTACGGGCGCGAAGCCATGCTCGGGCCAATTCGAGGTCCCGGGTGAGAACCACGGGAAACTCGTGGGGGTCGGGAAATTTTCGCCGGGAACCCTCAAGCTGGAACTCAAGCAAGTCATTCACCCATTCGGCGAGGCGCTGAGCCCGATGGCTGCGCACACCGACGGCTAAGTGCGCCATCTGCTCGGCCCGAAAGTCGATGGATGCTGGGATCGCGCACTGGAATAGACGATGGCCAGCCACGCTCACTCCGCCTCCGAGAACTTCGGGCGAAGCTATTACGCGCCAGGGCACCGGACGTGCTGCCAGTGCGCGGCCCCATTCCTCAAGCCCAGCTTCACCAAGAAAAATTTCCTGTCCGCCGCCAACGAGCGCGACAACAGCGCACCAATCCGGCAATCGCTCCATCACCTCAAGCACTAGACTGGCCTCGGAGGCGTCTACGCCCTGCTTACGGCTCATCTGCGCCTGGTCCCAGGCACGTTGGGCTTCATCAAATACCACGACATGCTCGTGGGGAAGAGCCTGCGGATTTTCGCGATGGTGCCGAAGGAATTGGTGCACGTTCTGGATGAAGGTGCTGACTTCGTGCTCGCAGTCCCTACGCCGACGGCCCCGCGCAACCTGGCTCATCACAAGCGCTTCACGCACTACCTTAACCAGGGGCCCGTTACCTGAGAGGAAGATTCCTGCCGCGGAGAAGTTGCTGCGAAGATCAGGGTCGTGCACCGCATTCAATCCCGTTAGGGTCTTGCCAGCGCCCGGGATTCCAGTGATGAAGCATATAATCCGACGTTGCTCTTTACGCGCTTCTTCGATCGCCCGGGCCAGCATCTCCGTGGTCCGATTGAGGTTGTATGCGTAGCTATGCGAGATTTCGCGCACGCCGTGGCGTTCGTAGAGGCTGACCGCAGCCTCGACGATCGTCGCGGTCGGCCGATAGGGGGAATCGAGCCAGACGAGAGGATCGATCGGTGCCACGCCTTCCCGACGGAACCGACCATATGCTTCTAACAGGAGTTCGCCCAGGTCGTTGCGCGAAGCCAGCAGCACTTCGCTGACCGCCGTGGGCGCGCCCCTTAATTCGAAGCGCTCGTCACCGCGGCAGGCGGCCTCGGACGCGCAGAGAACCGGAACGATGATGCGGCCGTGGCTTTCAGCGTGGAAGTCACGAAGATTTAGGGCGTAGTCTTCCGCTTGCCAGCGCGCCGATGCGTCGTACGTCTTCGCTCCGAGCTTGAGTTCGACGACGAAAATCAACCCATCAGCGAGCAGGATTGCGTCCGGTCTTTTCCAACGACGCGGTAGCTCATACTCAAGCGCAATGTACCAGGAGCGAAATTCCGGAGCGCTTAGCTGTGCCTTCAAAATGCGCACGCCGTCGCGCCAAGCAGCGAACTGAGCGCTGCGCTGGCTCTCGATCCCGGTTGCGGCCACGGCGGTGGCAAGTGAGCCGACGAGTGCATTCTCGTCGGAAGTGAGAAATTCTGATATCGGCGCCGCGAAACCCTGCTTCATCTTCAACGCTTCGTAAAGCCTTGACCATCGGGCCGGCTCGCCTCGACGCACTCATTGGGCCGCTGGCCCGGCTCCGACGATGCGATTTTTGGTCGGAGAAACTGGTGGTCAAGCGAGCCCGTGCGCCATTGTACGCGCCCAAGCACTGCTCTTCGACGCCCTAGCTTGCCCCACTGTGTCACAAAAAACGAAGCGGGGCTTCGTGGTTGCGAAGCCCCGCTTCATGGTTGAAGACCGTTTCGAATCGAGTCGCTTACATCTTGGCCTGAAGGATGAACGCCATGACCAGACTGTAAAGGGTCAGCGCTTCGATAAACGCGAGTCCGACGATCATCGGAACGAAAATGCGGCCGGCGCTGTTCGGATTGCGTCCGATCGATTCCATCGCGGAGGCGCCGAGCTTGCCCTGGCCAAGTC
>JAJYVB010000054.1 GCA_021792265.1 Deltaproteobacteria bacterium
TGGCGCCGGTACCTTCGAGTGGTTTGGCACCACGTTGCCGGGGATGTTGGGGTCCAGGACGAGCACGATTTTACGGTAGGTTTCTGCGGGCACGTGAGCGATGTTGAAAAGCTGTACCTGGTTTTGCGTCAAGTTCAGGTCGATTTGAAGCTCGGTCCTTGGCGCCCCAATCACGAACAAACCCTCGCCCAGGAAACCGCCGCCCGCGATACTGGTGGAGGTGGTAGCCGCCGTGCTATTGGGCACGCCGCCTGGAACCGATACGGTTACCCATCCGGTTGACGCGTCGGTCGCGTTGGGGTCGGGATTGAGCCTGACCGCGGCTACGTTCAGCAGCAGGTTTTGGAACAGGGCCGAAGGCGCGTCTACGAAGCCGACCTCAAGATTGCCCTGCCGAGGTATGGGGGTTGGCGTAAAGGCCCCTCCGCCACCTCCGCATCCAAAGGGGATAAACATCAGTGCAGCAAGGATCAGTAACGGCGCGGCCAGCACGGAGGCTGCCCGAAGGCTTCGCAACAACTTCACTCTTCGTTCCTTGGCTCAGGTTTCGTAACGGTTTGGGATAACCTATGCTGTACCTGAAGGCAAGCGGGTGCCACAGAGGCTACGGGAGCCGGGCCGTCTTGACTGCCCGCGCAGGCCGCCGTGACAATTGCCAGTTGAGCGCGCTTCGATGAAGCTTGGATTGAGTTGCAAGGCTATGGTTGTTCCGGTGCTGGCCGCGGCGACGGCGCTGGCTGCCATGGCGCCGCCAGCCTTGGCTTCGCTCAAGCTCGCGGTTGGCAATCCGGGCCTCCAACACTTCGACAGCGACGGCGTCGTCCAGCTTGACTTCGGACTTACCGACCAGAATGGCCAGCCCGTTGGCAATCTCCAGGTTGGCAACGTCAAGGTCTTCGAGAACGGAACACAGGCGAAAATCGTTGACTTCCGCGGGGTGGGGCAAGGCCGTCCGGTCGACATTGTGTTCGTAATGGACGTGACGGCATCGATGCAGCCGTACATCGACGCGATCAAGCGGAACATGATCGTGTTTGCTCGGGACCTGGCCACGGCGAATCGCGACTATCGCCTCGGGCTGGTCACTTTCGAGGACTACGTCGTTTCCAAGTACCCCGACTGCAACTGCGCCTACCGCGACCACTTGACCTCGAACGTCAACACTTTTATCAGTTGGGTCGGGTCGCTGCACGCGGGCGGCGGCGGCGATATACCCGAAGATCAGCTCGACGCGCTGGCTTACGCCGCCAGTTTGCCTTTCCGACCCAACGCCGAGGCGATCCTCATCCTGATAACCGACGCGCCTTGTCATGTGGCGGGCGACGGCCCCGACCGCTCCGGCGACGAAGCCTACCTCGAGCATACCAAGCCCGGTGCCAACGTGACCGACCTGACCGGCCCGAAAGTAGCCTCTATTCTGGGGAAAAACGGCGTTACCCTTTACGCCGTCGGACCGCCGCCGTTCATTGCGCCTCAATACGCACAGATCGTGCAAGCGACACACGGCCGTCTGTACAACATTATTACCGAACAGGGGCGCTTTCCGGCCCTGGTGCGCGAACTGGGCAAGTCGATAGCGACTGAATATTCGCTGAGCTATGCGAGCCCGCGCCCCGTCGAGGACGGCACGGAGCGGTCAGTACGGCTCGAAGTCAATTTTGAGGGTCAGTCGTCAGTTGGTGATACTTCCTACCAGGTGCGCGGGGTGGGGGGGGCGGCGATCAACCCAATTCCTCGACCCGGCGAGTCCACTGCCGGCGAGGCACCGGCGCTACAGCAAGTTAATTTCCGATGGTGGAATGCTGCAGTCCCGCTTGTCGCACTGATCGGATTGTTCGTGCTCTCGCGCCTTAAGCTCGGCATTTCGCAGGAGGAACTTCGAGCAATCGTTGAGGCTCAGAGCCAGCCGCAGCCGCGGCCCGCTGCCCAGCCGCGTACGGCTGCAGCCCCGTCGCGATCCCGTCCCGGCCCAGCGCCGGGCAGCGCCCCGGTGCCAGGCGGGGCGCCCGTGTTCCGCGGCGCGCGGCTCACCAGCCTTGAATCGATCGATACCATCCCGGCGGAATACGACCTGTTGAAAGATGAAGTTTCAATCGGCCGCGGCGAGGATAATGACGTCGTGATCCCCCACGCGAGCGTCTCGCGGGTCCACGCGCGGCTCATCCGCCGCAACGGCGTCTACGAGCTGACCGACCTGAACTCTACCAACGGAAGCTTCATCGACAATCGCCAGATTCACGGTACCGTCGCGGTACCTAACGGCAGCGAAGTCCGCATCGGACACCTTCGTTTCCGCCTCCAGTTTTGACAGGCGGCACAGCCGCGATTTTCCCTGCCACGCAGGCGCCGATTGCCTTGCTGCGACCGCCCTGGGCCGACACAACCGTGGGGCCCATCGTGGCGATGCTCCCAGCAGGGCTGTGGTCGGCGTGTTCAGAAGCCGGCTCAGCGCTCCAGGTCGTGATCGCGCACCTGGGCGTCCACGCCCAGTTCCGCCAGGCGGTCCTTAAGCGCCCTTACGATGACCGGCGAGCGATGACGTCCGCCGGTACATCCAAAGCCAATCGTCAGGTAGCTCTTTCCTTCGCGCCGATAGAGCGGAAGTAGAAAGGCCAGCAAACGCCCGACTTCTTCGAGAAAACGCGTCGCCTCTTGCTGCCCCATCACGTACTGTCGAACTTTGGGATCGAGTCCGTCCAGCGAGCGAAGCTCCGCCACGAAGAACGGATTACTCAAGAAGCGCACGTCAAACACCAGGTCGAGACCGACTGGAAGCCCGTATTTGTAACCAAAGGAGACCAGGGCGACAGTCATTGTCGATCGCCCAGGCGCACCTAGTACGAACGTGGTTATCAGCTCGCGCAGTTCATGCACGGTCAGCGCGCTGGTGTCGATGAAGCGGTCGGCCCGCTCCCGCATCTCGGCAAGGGCCAGGCGCTCACGCCGGATACTCTCGGCGACGCTGAGTCCAGCTTCGGCGAGCGGATGCGGCCGTCGGGTCTCCGAGTAGCGGCGTGCAAGGATCTCGTCCGAGGCGTCGAGGAACAGAATTTGAGGCGGAAAGCCCGCCTTTTTAAGTTCAGCAAAAAAATGCGGCCACTCGGGGAAGAAAATACGTTCGCGGGGGTCGATTCCGAGCGCGACTCCCTTGAGTGCCGGATCGTGCTCGATCGCCAGACGAACCACGGTAAGCGCCACGGCAACCGGCAGGTTATCGACGCAATACCATCCCAGGTCTTCGAGCACCCGCATGGCGGTCGCCCGTCCGGAGCCTGAGACGCCGGTTACGACAATAACGCGTTCCCTGTCACCTGGTGGCTTGCTGCCCTTGCCTTCGTCCATCGGCGGACTCTCGCCGGTTGCCACTTGCCGCCGACTCCTGGGAAGCCACGACGCGCTGAAGGCCCATGCCGGGCCGGTCCGAGCGCAACTCAGTACTTCGCGTCTTCCTCCTTGATGAGGCGATAAGTTTCCACGGGGTCCGAGGTTGCGATAAGGCGGTCGCGAAATGCAGCGTCCTTGAACAGGCGTGAGACCCGTGCGAGTGCTTTCAGATGCAGGCTGGTCGAATCCTCCGGGGCCACGAGCAGAAAAAAAAGATGGGTTGGCTTGCCGTCGAGCGACTCGAAATCGACACCCGGAGCGTGCCGTCCAAACACGCCCAGGATACGGTCCACTGCTCGCAGTTTGCCATGCGGGATCGCGATTCCATCCCCGATGGCCGTCGAGCCCAGACGCTCTCGCTCGAGCAGCACAGCAACCAG
The DNA here is from genome assembly GCA_021792265.1 of Deltaproteobacteria bacterium. GTDB lineage: Bacteria > Desulfobacterota > Binatia > Binatales > Binataceae > JAJYVB01. The sequence continues at coordinate 3,765 of JAJYVB010000054.1, forward strand.
TTCTTCGAGGTCGACTTCGCTGTGCTTGCTCACCAAGCGAGTGCCCAATTCCCTGATAACCGCAGGTTTGTTATTGCCGCGCAGGTCTGGCACTACCATCTCGGGGCTGAGGATGTCCGTAATTTTCATGGAAGTTTGTGCGCGAACGCGCCTACCGTCTCAAGCCGCGTACAGGATCGCCTCTCGCATCAGCTTGCGACCGACCACCGCCCAGCGCTTCGTCGGCCGCATCCACGCTCCGGTCGCCGCCGAGGCTGCTGCGTGCTGAAGCGTCGATAATATGCCTCGAGGCTGAGGTTATCGAAGGCCCTCCGCCGCCTATTCCCCCTCGGCGCTTTGCGCCGCCACGAGCACCTCTCCGACCGACGCGGTACGCACCTTTTTCGCCTTGATCTTCTCCAAATGCCGCTTCAACTGGCTACCGACCTTGTCGGCAAGGAGGTCGATCACTGAATATAAATCCTTGGTTTCCTCTTGCGCGGCGACCGTCACCGCCCCCGACCTGAAGATAACTTCGCCGCACTGGCGGTATTTGTCAACCGAAAGCGTTAGGTGCACTTCGCAAGCCTGGCGCAGGTATTTCGCTAGATGGGCTAGCTTGCGCTCGGCGTAGAGCCTTAGCGCATCGCTGGGTTCGACATGTCGAAAGGTGACCGTAACGCTTGGGTCCGGCATTGCCTTCAGCCGGCCCTTGCGTGCGGCTGCGCGACGCACCGCTCGCTGGCGCTTTCCCTGCTTCATCTGCTTGATGCTGTCTGACATATGTTCCTCCCGATTCCGAAGCGGGGGTCCTTCCTGCCTAGCTCCTAACTGGCCCGCCGTCTGCTCGACGACGGCAAAATTCCCAATGCCTGACGATATTTGGCCACGGTGCGCCGCGCGATGTTTATCTGTTCCCGAAACAGAATCTCGGCGATCGCCTGATCGGACAACGGACGGGCGGCGGTCTCGCCGCTGACTAAAGCGCGGATTCGCTCCTTGACGGTCTCGGCGCTTACCTCCTCGCCGCTGGCGCCTCTCACTGCCGAAGTGAAAAAGAACTTCAGCTCGTATGTTCCTTGCGGCGTATGAGCGTACTTGTTGGCGGTGGCCCGGCTGATAGTCGACTCGTGCATGCCGATATCGTCGGCGACGTTTTTGAGAACCAAGGGGCGTAAATGGCTTATCCCGTGGACGAAAAACTCCTTCTGAAACTTCACGATCGAGCGCGCCACCTTCAGGATCGTCTGCTGGCGCTGGTAGATCGATTTCACCAGCCACTTGGCCGAGCGCAGCCGCTCCTGCAGATACTCGTGCGCCTCCCGGCCGACCGAATCATCGCGCAGCACGCGCTGGTAATAGCTTGCCAGCCGAAGCCGCGGAACCGCATTGTCATTGAGCATCACCACCAGCTCGCCGCCCACCTGCTGAATGAAGACATCGGGAACTACGTAGATCGGTTCCTGCCCGCTGAAGTCGCGCCCGGGCTTGGGTTCGAGCCGCGAGATTACGGCGGCCGCCCGCGAAACGATCTCCGGCGTAGCACCCAGGGCTCGAGCGATTTCGACGAAGCGATGGCGCTCGAGAAGATCGAGATGGTCGCGAACAATCCGCGCCGCCAGTGAATCCTCCATCCCCAGGCTGGCAAGCTGCAAAAGCAAGCATTCCCGCAGGTCTCTAGCGCCCACGCCCGGCGGGTCGAAACGCTGAATCCGACGCAGCACCTGTTCGACCTGCGGCAGCTGCAGTTCCAGGGTGCCGGCAAGCTCCTCCACCGAAGGCTCGAGAAATCCGTCGTCGTTCAGGTTGTAGACGATCGCCGCACCGATGCGCTGCTGCTCGGTGCTCAGGTCTGAGAGGCGAAGCTGCCAGATCAGGTGGTCCTCGAGTGAGCTCTTGCGGACGAGCTGGTTTTCGAGGGGCTGACGTTCGTCTTCGGGCTGGTCCCCAATCGTGCCGTTTTGCCAGTCGTTCCCATAGTTCTCGAGGTACTCGCGCCAATCGACCTGGTCGAGACTGTCAAGTTTCTTTATCTCGGCGGAAGCATCCGGAGCCTCGGTAACCGGACCAACCGGAACCGGCTCCGCCGTGTCCTCCCAGGGCGACGGTGCGGTCTCTGCCGCTCGGTCGGCGTCAGCACTACCTTCGGGAGTCTCGCCCGGCTCTGCTGAGCCGAGTTCGGCACCGCTCGTGGAATCAGTTGCGGCTCCGTCCGGGGCGCGCTCGGTCAGCTCCAGAAAGGGGTTCTGTTCGACCTCGCTTTGGACGGTCGTTTCCAGCTCGGGCAGGGAGAGCTGCAGTATACGGATGGCCTGCTGAAGCTGGGGCGTCATCACCAGCTGCTGGCGCAGCCTCAGATCCTGTCCAAGCTTTATTTCCAGTGCCGCCATTGCGAACCTATTTCTTGGGGTCTGCCTGGACTGCAGTCGCGCCCTGTGCCGATGCCAATGGTTTGCTCTCGCCGGAACCCTGGTTGTTATTGTGCGGGTAAAGCAGAGCGTGTGCACCCCCCTCGACCACGCTCTGCCCTGTCTGGAGATACACGGTAATCTTTTTGCCGGCTATCTGGTCCGGCCCCTCGTGTACCACAGGGTTTCCGGTCAACACGACCGTGTGCTGCTCCTCGTTCGCTACCGCGTGGTCGCTGGTCGCCCATCGCCCTCCTTGGCTCAGACGCACGTTGCCGTCGGCGACTGCATCCTTGATGTCGTTGAAGTCGTTCAGGTAGTTCACCAGCAGCTTGTCGCTGGTCATCTCACTGCCCGACTGTACCGCCTGGACATGGCCGCTGAAGAGAACGGTTTTCGCCTTGTAGTCGAGCGAAAGCTGATCGGATTTGATGTCAATAGGCCCGCTCTTGGTTGAGAAGGACAGCCCTGGAAAATTCCCTGCCGACGGGGTGTTTTGCTGAGGCCCCTTATTTGATTCCTGCTGGGCTTTGCCGTGCGCGGGAGTCCCCTTGCCGCCGGAGCTGCGAGGGGTTGCGGCCTCGCTGGCCGCTTTAACGGCAGGGGTTACCGCCATTCCCGTTCCAATGCGATCGGCAGTGTGCGTTGAGTCAGCCGTTGCCCCCAAGGCTCCATAGGCACCAGACGTCTTGGCCGAAGGTCCCGCCGCGCCGGGGGCCCCCTGCGCCCAGGCGAACGGCACAGGCCGCAGCACTGCTGCCAGCGCGGCCACCGCCATAACGGCCATGGTGCGCGACGCAGCGGACGGTGCCAGCCATGCGCCGGCCGAAGCCGTCCACCACTGCAAGGCATCTAGCACTGGCCCTAATGGCCAAAACCGCTCCATCGCGTGCTACCTAGAAGCGATGAACTGGCTGCCCCGAAACCGGCGCTCTGTCACCGGGCACAATATGCGTCGTGACTCGTTCACCCAGCGTAAAGACCTCTTGCTTGGGGCTGCCGGTAAGTCCGATCCCGGTTACTTTCAGCCCTCGGCCCAGCACGGTGACCTCGCCCGGTGCCACGATTCGGTCGTTCTGAGGATCGAAAGTCGCATTCTCCGTAGCGAGCACGAACTCTCCGTAATGGACGATGATGCCACCGGTCATATCGGCAGACTGCATGGTGTTGCCATCCACCTTTATGAGCGCTTTTGGCGCGATGACCGACGTTTCATGGCCGTCCTGGGCAACGGTCGTCAGGCGGGCATCGACCAGCGAGATTGACTTCCTGTCCGCCGAGTAGCTGGCGTCGCTGGCCGTGAGGACCCATTCCTTTTCGCTGCCTTTCATCTCCGTCCAATGGAAATTGTGTGCGTGCAGCAGGGAGCCAGGAACCATTCCCGCTACCCGCTGGAGGCCAGCGGCGGAAGAGCGGCGATAGACTGCCCGGAGCGTCATCAGCGCAACCACCAGCAGCGCCGAAATCCCCACGCCGGCCAACGCCTTGGCGATACCTCTGGGGCTCATCGACAACGCGTCCTGACCCAACCAACCTATCAGCCGCCCTTTTCGCTGTAAACCGCGGCTGGCGCCGCGGCCGACACTGCGCCCGGGCTGCGGCTACGGCTTACTGCCCCGCCGCGCGCGCACGCCGCTGCTGTCCGAACTCAGCCAATCCACGCAGCTCTTCCAGTAGTCCGGGCAGAGCCTCAAGCGGATAGGAATTAGGGCCGTCGGACAGGGCGCGATCCGGCTCCTCGTGCACTTCCATAAAGACTGCGTCGACGCCGACAGCCACGGCAGCGCGAGCGAGCGGAGCGATGAACTCGCGCTCGCCTCCCGAGCGTCCTGATCCCGCCCCTGGAAGCTGGACCGAATGCGTCGCGTCGAAAACGACCGGATAGCCGAAGCGGCGCATGATGACCAGCGAGCGCATGTCGCTCACCAGATTGTTGTAACCGAAGGAAAAACCGCGCTCGGTAACGAGCAGGTTCGTGTTTCCGTAATTCTCCGCCTTGGCGAGCACCGCGCCCATGTCCCAGGGAGCCAGAAATTGCCCCTTTTTCAGGTTGACCGCACGCCCGGTGGCGGCGGCCGCGGCCACCAGGTCGGTCTGGCGCGAGAGGAGCGCCGGTACTTGCAAAACGTCGACAACTTCCGCCGCCGGGGCGGCCTGCGAGGGTTCGTGGATGTCGGTCAGGACCGGAAGCCCGGTTTCCCGCCGGACGCGTTCGAGTACTCGCAGGCCAGCTTCAAGCCCGGGGCCGCGAAATGACTCGTGGCTGGTGCGGTTGGCCTTGTCGAAAGAGCACTTGAACACTATCGGCACGCCGCTCGCTTCCCCTATCCGTGCAAGGCAAGCCGCGTGCCTCAGGCACGATTCCTCGCTCTCGATGACGCACGGCCCCGCTACCAACACCAAGCGCGGACCGCCGAAGACCACCGTGCCCGCTTTGACCTCGCGTACTTTCACCGCGATGTCGGGCGTAGCTCGCGAACCTTGGCCCGCGCCGGCTGGAGTGCCGCACGCCGCTCGACGGCCGCTCGCAGCAGCCCGCGAAAGAGCGGGTGGCAATCGAGCGGACGCGACTTGAGTTCGGCGTGAAATTGACAGCCAAGAAACCACGGATGGCTGCTCAGCTCCATGATCTCGACCAGCCGGTTATCGGGCGAAGTCCCGGTCGCCGCCAGTCCCGCCTTCGCGAGGCGCTCGCGATAGGCGCCGTTGACTTCGTAACGATGGCGGTGGCGCTCGGAGATGCGGACGCGGCGGTAGAGAGAATGGGCGAGCGACCCGGAGCGCAGCACGCACGGGTAGGCGCCCAGGCGCATCGTTGCCCCCTTGCGCATCACCTTCTTCTGCTCCTCCATGATGTCGATGACAGGGTCGGGCGTGGCGCTAGAGAACTCGGATGAATTGGCAGCGCGCAAGCCGAGCACGTTGCGCGCGAATTCGACCACCATGAGCTGCATGCCGAGGCAGATCCCAAGGATAGGAACGCCTTGCTCTCGGGCGTAAGTGATGGCGCGGATTTTCCCCTCGATTCCCCGCTCGCCGAAACCGCCGGGAACGATGATCGCATGGGAGCCGGCAAGGCGCGCCGTCCAATCGCCTTTTTCCAGCTCTTCCGCGTCGACATAGTCGATGGTTGCCCGCGCCTCGTTGGCGATTGCACCGTGCGTGATCGCTTCGTTCAGGCTCTTGTACGAGTCGACCAGGTTTACGTACTTGCCGACCACTGCAACCTTGACCGTCACCTTGGGATTTTGCGCGGCTCGCACGATATGGCGCCATCGGGAAAGATTGGGCGCCCCGGTCCAGATATTGAGCTTGTCGACCACCCGCTGATCCAGCCCTTCCTCATGGAAACGCAGCGGTAACTCGTAGATGGTCTCAACGTCGAGCGCCGCGATGACCGAGTTCTCCTCGACGTTGCAGAAATGAGCGATCTTCGCGCGGGACTCGCGCGCAAGCGGCCGGTCGCATCGGCACAGCAACAGGTCGGGTTGAATGCCGAGTCCGGTCAGTTCTTTGACGCTGTGTTGGGTGGGCTTGGTCTTGAGTTCGCCGGCTGCCGGGATGAAGGGAACCAGCGTCAGATGTATGTAGAGGACGTTTTCCCGTCCGAGATCCCAGCGGAACTGCCGAATCGCCTCCAAAAACGGAAGGCTTTCTATATCGCCGACCGTACCGCCGACCTCGACGATGATTAGGTCGGCGCCGTCGGCTGCGCTCAGCACGCGCGCCTTTATCTCGTCGGTGATGTGAGGGATAACCTGGACGGTCGCGCCAAGGTAATCGCCGCGGCGCTCCTTTTGAATTACGGTGTCATAAATCTGGCCGGTCGTGCAGTTGTTGCGCCGACTCATCGGCGTGCGTACGAACCGCTCGTAGTGGCCCAGGTCGAGGTCGGTCTCGGCGCCGTCGTCGGTCACGAATACTTCGCCGTGCTGCAGTGGACTCATCGTGCCCGGATCCACGTTGATGTACGGGTCCATCTTGAGCATGGTTACCTTGAGGCCGCGAGCCTCCAGCAAGGCTCCGAGCGACGCCGCCGCCAGCCCTTTGCCCAACGAGGAAACCACCCCGCCCGTTACGAAAATGAACTTGGTCTTACCCCGCTCCACCGTCATTGGTTCTCCCCCGTTTGAGCCGCTCCGTAGCCGCGCGCGAACGTGACCGCCCGGGCCAGATCTTCCTGCGTGTCAACCTCCAACGATGCGGTGCCCGCAGCGATCACCCGTATCCGGCAGCCATTTTCGAGAGCGCGAAGCTGCTCGAGTTTTTCCACTTGCTCGAGCCTGCCCGGCTTTAGTTCCGCGAAGCGCAAAAGAAAATCTCGGCGAAAGGCGTAGACGCCGATATGACGCAGCGCGTCCGCCGGGAAGGCGCCATCGCGCGGGCAGGGAATCGGGCTTCGCGAGAAATACAGCGCGTTGCCGCTCAGATCGCACACCACCTTCACCACGTTGGGGTTGCGCCATTCCTCGGGGCTGGCAATCGGCGTGGCCAGCGTTGCCATCTCTAGCCCCCGCTCCGCACGCATCGCCGCAGCCAGAGCGTCCAAATCCTCGCTGGCGATAAAAGGCAGATCGCCCTGAACGTTGACGAACACCTCGGACTCGATTGAACGGGCAACCTCGGCTACCCTGTCTGTGCCGCTTGGATGCCGCGCCGAGGTCATCGCAACTTCCGCGCCTGCCTGCCGCGCAGCGGCAGCAATCCGTTGGTCGTCGGTCGCAACCAGCACCCGGGCGAACTGCCGGGCGCCGATAGCCTGTCGCCAGACCCGCACCACCATCGGAATGCCGTCGATTGCGGCCAGCGGCTTGCCGGGCAGGCGAGTTGAACCGTAGCGCGCCGGTATTACCGCGACGACCTCGTGGCCGTTCATTTTGCCGACCCGGCCCGATTACGCTGCACCGCCGCGCGCATATTACCTTGGTAATCCAGCGCGCCGCATCTAGTCAATTTGCCTCCGGCGCTCCTATGCACAGGACCCTGTCCGCAGGGGCGCCCGACGGCGGCTGCTGCTAGCGTGGCCGCGTGCGCCGCATCCTGCGCTTTCGCGCCTTCGCCGCCGGCGGGTTAGAGCGCCGTTTGCGCGCGAGCCGGAGGTTGCGGCGATTGCGTTGACGTGAAGCTGGATTCATTGGGCGTCCTCGGTTGGAGCGGAAGGCACCGCCTTGACGATGCCACGTACTGCCTGGTCAGTGTCCGGTCGCGACGCTTCAGTATCGGTCCTGAGAGTCGTCGTTTCAAGCGGGCATACGGCTATCACCTTACCCAATATGCGCCCCTGGTCCGTCAGCTGTACGTGCCCGAGCGAGGCACCTGGCGCGACGGGACCGGTCAGGAGCGGTGGTATCGCATAGATAAAGCGCAGATGCGGAACTTCGGTTCGCGGCAGCAGCAGCGTCAAGGAACTCCCGGCAACCGGTTCTATGATGCTCCCGGTATTGGTCCGTACGTGAACCGGCAACACCTGGCCGCGTTGCAAGACGGCTAGTCGGGTGAAGTTATCAAAGCCCCAATTCATCAACAGCGCAGCCTGATGAAACCGCTCGCGGTTGGACGGCGCGCCCAAAACCACCGCGATCAGCCTAAGATTGCCACGCTTGGCGGTCGCCGTCAGATTAAAACCCGATTTGAAAGTGAAGCCTGTCTTCAGGCCGTCACAGCCCGGGAAATGGCCTATCAGATGGTTGGTGTTGCGAAGAATGGCGACTCCGCCGTCGAAGGGCGCGGCTTCCAGCTCCGACCACTTGAGCAAGTTGGTCCGGAAAATAAGCTCGCGAGCCAACCGCGCCAGGTCGGCGGCGTCGGTCAAGTCGACGTCGTGGCCCGGCCGTGGCGGAAGCCCGTCAACAGTCCGATACACGGTGCCGGTCAGGCCAAGCATCCGCGCCTGTTCATTCATCATCTGGACGCAGCGTTCGACGGAGCCCCGGCCCACCGTTTCGGCAATCGCCACCGCTGCGTCGTTGGCCGAGCGGATAAGCGCTGCTTTCATCAATTCGCCAAGCGGGTAGAGCTGCCCCTGACGCAGTCCCAGGCGTGAGCCTCCCGTCGCCGCAACGCGACGCGAGATACGCACCAGATCGCTGAGATGCAGCCGGCCTGCCTGAATCTGGCGTTCGGTCACCAGCAGCAACATCATCTTGGCCATCGAGGCGGGTGGCCATTCCAGTCCTTCGTTGACTTCGAAGAGCACCTGCCCCGAGTCGGCGTCCTCGAGCAGTGCGGCATGGTACGGCGTGACGTGCGCCCGCCGGAGATGGTAGCGATGGTGGTGGGAAGCCGGTCTCGCGCTCGCAGGCAAAAGTAAACAGGCAGCCAGAACTATCAGAATCTTCGCCGCGAACGCTGAACCATGCTTGCGCCATCCAATCGTTTCCACTGCCACCACCTGCCTTCACCCTCGATGATATGGACGAACACGCTGGCGCGACGCCTACCACTGAGCGCCCGCAAAGTATCCCGGACCGGTTGCGCCTGCCTGCTCCGCTTTCCGAAGCAGCGCCAGATTGGCGCGAGCCGGCGCATAGGCCGGCTCGGCGCGCGCCAGCTCCTGCCATTCGCCGCGAGCCCGGACGTAATCACCCTGCTCGGCGTGGATTACGCCTAGAGCGTTAAGGGCTTCGGGCCGGTTCGGATCGAGCTGCAGCGACAGCAGGATCTCTTGCTCGGCCTGCCCGAGCAGTCCTCGCTGTTGATAGGCGAGACCCAGGTTGAAGTGAGTTTCAGGCTGCTCTGGAGCTAGCAGAGTTGCCAGCTTGAGCACGCTTATCGCAGGCTCGATCTGGCCGCTCTCTAAATAGAGCAGGCCCAGGTTGAGGAACAGATCCCAGTTGCTGAGACCGAGAGCGACGGCTTTCCGGTATTGGTCGAGCTCGCTACGGTGGCGTCCCAGCACACCGTACGCGAAGCCGAGGTGATAATGGGCAAGGGCGTTGTTCGGATGCGCCCGGATGACGCGGCGATGAAGGCGGATGGCCTCCGGATAGTCTTCAACGCCCAGGAAATAGTCGGCTACGGAATCGCACACCTGCGGCCCGGCGAAATTACCGTCAACTCCGGCCGCTAGGGAGAAACCCGGAGCAGCAAGCACGGCGGCCAAAAGCGCGGTCAGCCACCATGACGCGCTGAGCTTTTTCAAAGCGGCAACCGTTGCAACTGAGCAACCGACCTCGGTGCCAATGTACAGGAAAACGTTCTGATAAAAAACTGCAGCGCTCGCGAAAACGTTACTTGCTAACCGCGGGCGCCAAAAAACCGACGCTCGGTTTGCCGTCCACCAGGCAGAACAGGCAACCGGCAGGTAGCAGATCCCCTAAACGCTCGGTGGGACGGTGCGCACGCGGAACTAACCGTAGCTGCACCGTCCCGGACCGCACGTTACATCCCCTTCATGCCCTTCCCGCTTTTCTTGCCGGCCTTGCTGGCCTTGCCATGCTTCACCGACTTCTTGGGCTTGGCGTGGGCCTTGGCGTGCTTCACGGCCTTGGTGATCTTCGGCTTTGTAGTAGAAGCCTGCGCCACCTGAACCTTGGCAGGAGCCGTCGAATTGGCCGCGAACGCCGGAATAGCAAGGCCGCCGGCAAGCAGAGCTGCGGTTACGATAGACAAGGCACGTTTCATCTCTGTTCTCCTCGAGTTTGGCGGCTCGATGCCGCAGGGTTTTGCCTATTATTCAATCAGCGTGCCAGAAGTCAACGCACGAATAATCGCCGTTGTCCCACTCTCCTGCGCACCTCACGCCTTAACCTGTACGACGCAATCGGTTATACGCTGGACGCTTTGAGTCATCGTGCTGGATCGACGCCGCCACAAGCCGGCAAACGTGGCTGCGCCCTGAAAGAAGAAAAGTCAGCACCTTTCGGCTGTGCTCGGGCCGCTTTGGCGGCCCGTCGAAAAAGGCTACGACCCGCCGCGTTCCTCGCTTCGCAGGTCGCGGTATAGCTTAAACAGTTCCTTGAAGGCGCGCAGAATCACCTTGAAGTTGGCTCCGGACTGCTCGCCGGTCACTCGCGGCAGATGGCGGACGTCCGCTTCGCAAAACCGCGCCCGGCGGGCGGCAAGCCGGGCTACCAGTTCGGTCGAGATCATTGCGCCTTGCGCCTTAAGCTC
>JAJYVB010000055.1:0-12262 GCA_021792265.1 Deltaproteobacteria bacterium
TGGAAATTGCTCCATCAGCTCGACCCGCTCGGGCCAGTACTGGCGCGTCATCTTTTCCCGTTCGAGAAAGACGCGCATCTCTTCCAAAGTAAAATCGATTTCCGGCTCCGGTACGACGCAGGCGCACGCGATTTCACCCAGGCGCGGATGAGGCAGTCCCACCACGGCGACCGACCGTACCGCGGGATGGCGCAGCAGGGTATCTTCGATTTCCTTGACGGGTAGGTTCTCGCCGCCGCGGATTATGACGTCCTTGCTGCGGCCGGTGATGCGGATGAAGCCATCCGGATCGGTCACCGCCCGATCTCCGGTGGCGAACCATCCCTCGTCGTCGAAGAACTGCGCGGTGAACCGGTTCCCCTGGACGTAGCCGACAAAGGTGAACGGGCCGCGCGCGTAAAGTTCCCCCTGAACGCCAACCGGCACCGGCCGGTTGTCCTCGCCCCTGACAACGACTTCCATGCCGGGGTAGCAGCGCCCGTCCGTGCCGGTCACCTTGTCGGCGGGATCGCCGGGAAAGACGCCGGTCACCATCGCGTTCTCGGTCATCCCCCAGGCTGGCAGCAGCCGGCATCGAGGCAGTGCCTGGGCGAAATCCCGGGCAAGCGGCCGCGGAATCGGCGCTCCGGCGCATGCGAAAAGCCGAAGCTCGAGAGCCTTGCGTTCGCCCAAACCGGGAACGCGGGCGACATCCGCGAGAAACGGCGTCGCACCCATCGTGAACGTCACGTGCTCCTGTTCGGCAAGCTCGACGAATTGGCTTGCGTCCCACCGGTCCTGGTAGACGGCTCGCGCGCCGAGCCGCAGCGGAGCGAGGACACCGTAAAGAAAGCCGGTCTGGTGGCCGAAGGTCGACGCCATGTGGAAAACGTCGTCAGCGTTGAGACTCTGGATTCGCGCCGAGGTGTCGATCGCTGCGGCGAGCGTGTTCGGCGTGTGGAGCACGCCTTTCGGCTCGCCCGTGGTGCCCGATGTGAACATCAGTTCGTACACGTCATTGGGAAGCGAGCGCGTCCACGAAAGCGCCGGGGCCAGGGCCGCGCTTTCGGCGCCTGTCGCCAGCAAAGCTTCCCACGAAATTTCTCTGCGCAGCTCGCCTTCCCCAACCACGACGACGGCACGCACGTTGGGATCGCCGCTCAGCAACTCGCGGTACATCGCCGGGTAATCCCATTGGCGAAAGCGTCCGGCCGTGACCAGAACCGACGGCCGGGCAAGCCGTATCATGCCCCGCAGTTCTCGTTCGCGCAGAATCGGGGCGAGCGGGTTAATCACCGCGCCCATCAGCTCGACGGCTACGGCGAGCACGGTGAACTCGTTCCAGTTAGGAAGCTGGACGCTCACCACGTCGCCGCGCCGCACGCCCAGCTTGAGCAGCGCGAGCGCTACGTGCCCGGCCTGGCGCCAGAGTTCACCGTAGGTGAGGCGGCTACGCCCGTCCACCAGAGCGGTCCGTTCAGAGGCGCGTTCGACAGCCACCTCGAGACAGTCGCATAACGTGCGGTTGGGCCAGAACCCGGCAGCGCTCAGGTCCTCGGCCATCTCGGCGGTTAGCCTGGTCTCGAACAGCATCTTTTCTCCCTGGCCGCCGCGTTGGAGCCAGCCGCGTTGGGTGCAGGTGCGGCGGAAAGAGAAGCTTGCTTGTTCAAGAGACGGTGTCAACCGGCTCAGAGCGGCATCGAGCTTACTCTTGCCATGCGCGATTGGTTTCCGCGGGGCGGCGTTCGGAAAGACTTTAGCGGCGCCGGACGCTGAGGCTGTTAGGTGGCAGGAGACGGGATGCTATTCTTTGGCGTGAAGCCATTTGCGCTCCGCCTGCAACTTGCCGATGAGGCTCGGCGAACTAGACTACGAACTTCCCGTCGAACTGATCGCTCAGCAACCGTTGGATCAGCGCGAAGAAGCGCGCCTGATGGTGCTGGATCGGTCAAGCGGCGCCGCCGAACATTCGCGTTTTCGCAAGCTCGGCCGCTACCTGGCCGACGGCGACTTGCTGGTGCTGAACGATACGCGCGTTTTTCCAGCGCGGTTGTTCGCCCGCAAGGAGTCCGGCGGACGTGTCGAGTTGGTGTTCGTGCGTCCGGTGGCACAGCCGCCGGGCGCCTGGCTCGCGCTGATCCGAGCACATCATGCGCCCGGCGCGGGGAGCCGGCTCGTTCTCGAAGACGGCCGAGCACTCAGGGTCGCCGCCTACGAACGGCCCGGGAGGCCGATTCTCGTCAGCGAAGATGGCGCGAAACTGGAAGCAATCCTCATGACCCTCGGAATCCTAGCGTTGCCGCCGTACATTCGGCGGCCACCCGCTCCTTGTGACGGGACTGCGTATCAGACGGTCTATGCAGACAAAATTGGCGCGGTTGCCGCTCCCACGGCGGGTCTGCACTTCACCACCGAGCTGCTCGACGAGTTGCGAGGCATCGGCGTACGCATCGCGTCTCTTACCCTGCATATCGGGCCGGGAACGTTCGTGCCCTTAAGAGAGCCGCTCATCGAGAGCCACTCGATGGAGGCCGAATGGTACTCGCTGGATGAGGCCACGGCCGGGGCAATTGAACTTGCCAGGCGCACCGGTGCACGGGTTGTCGCGGTTGGGACCAGTACGGTGCGAGCGCTCGAGTCTTTCGCTATAACCGGCGACCGCGAGGGCTTCACGGGCCTCTTCGTTCGGCCCGGCTTCCGCTTCCGGTTGACCGACTCGCTAATCACCAATTTGCACGCACCCCGGAGCACGGTCTTGGCGATGGTTATGGCTCTGGCAGGGAGGGAGCGAATTCTGCACGCTTACCAACAAGCGATCCGTCATCGCTATCGGTTTTTAAGCTATGGCGACGCGATGCTTATCCGGTGAAGGCTGCAGGCGCGGCGGTAATGAGCGATGGACGACAACGCGTGCTTTAACGGCAGGGTCGCGTTCAGCGTCACGGCCCGCGACGGAGCCGCGCGTTCGGGGCGCCTTGCAACTGCCCACGGCACCATCACGACGCCCGCCTTCATGCCCGTTGGAACGCGCGCCGCGGTCAAGGCGATGGGACCGGATGAGTTATGGGCGCTGGGCTACCGGCTCGTGCTTGCCAACGCCTACCACCTGGCGGTGCGTCCCGGCGTCGAGCTGGTCGAGGCGATGGGCGGACTCGGCCGCTTCATGGGGTTTCGAGGTGCCGTGCTGACAGACTCGGGGGGCTTCCAGGCGATGAGCCTGGCGGCGATCCGCGCCATCGACGACGACGGCGTAACCTTCCGGTCGCATCTTGACGGCGCACCGATCCGGCTCACGCCCCAAAACGCGATCGAGTTGCAAGAGCGGCTGGGCGCAGACCTGATGATGTCGCTCGACCAATGCGTGTCCTACCCGGCAACCTTTGAGCAGGCCAGACAGGCCGCAGAGCTGACCGCGCGATGGGCAGAGCGTGGGTGCAAAGCACGGCAAAGCAGTTGGCAGGCGCTGTTCGGTATCGTTCAGGGCAGCGTCTATCCGGAACTGCGGATCATGAGTGCTCGCCAGATAACCGGCTTTGAGTTCGACGGCTACGCTACAGGCGGCTTGGCGGTGGGCGAGCCCAAAGAGCTGATGCTCGAGATGGCCGCGCTGAGCGCCGAATTGCTGCCGGAGGACCGGGCGCGATATCTGATGGGAGTCGGCACGCCGAAGGATTTGCTGGCCGCGGTCGGGATGGGTTACGACCTGTTCGATTGCGTGCTGCCGACGCGAAACGGACGCAACGGCGTCGGTTTCACCAGCCAGGGGCGGGTCTCAATCAAGCAGGCGCGCTACGCGCGCGACGAGCGAGCGCTCGACCCGCGCTGCGACTGTCGGTGGTGTAGGGGGCTCAGCCGGGCGTACCTGCGCCATTTGTACGTTTCAAGGGAGATCCTCGCTGCTCGGGCGCTGACTGAGCACAACCTTCACTTCTATGGGCGCTTGATGCGCGACGCCCAAGCTGCTATCGCATCTCGCACCTACCAGGTCTTTGCCGCCGAGGTCCTGTCGCGGATTGCTGCGGGCGAAGGTCGAGAGGTAACGGAAGCCGATGTGGTTTGAAGGAATCGCTTGGGCACAGTCTGAAACGGTGTCCAAAGCCGCAGGCGGTGCCAACGAGGTCCTGCTGACGGTCGTAGTGCCCATCGCGGCCCTGTTCGCCATCTACTATTTCCTGCTCATCCGGCCACAGACCAAGAAGGCGAGCGAGCATGAAAAAACGCTGAAGGCGCTCAAGCGCAACGACGAAGTCGTAACCACGGGAGGACTTATCGGCCGGATCGTGGAAATCGGGGATAAGGTCCTCATGCTGGAGATCGCTCAGGGAGTACGCGTGCGTATCGAGCGCCACCAGATTGCCGGTCTTTCGCCTTACGGTAAGGCGCCGGTTAAGAAAGAGAAGAGCGAGCAATAGGCGGGCTCGAGTAGAGTTCCCTGGGAACGCGCGGAGACGCAGAGAGAAAGCCGGTGCCGAATCAGGATTTCGCCCCGTTACTGATACTGATAGCGCTTGTAGCAGCGTTTTTGTGGCTTCATTTTAGCGGCGCAAGCGGCTCAGCACGGCTGTATCTGGCGGGTTTGCTGGTCGTCACCGGGGTTGTGATGCTGCTGCCGTCCCTGGGCGTTCCTATACCCGATTGGTGGGCGTCGGTGATGCCCACGCCGAAGATACAGCTCGGCCTCGACCTCCAGGGCGGAACTCACCTGCTGCTCGAAGTGAAGCTTGACGATGCCGTGAAAACTGCTCTTCGGCGCCGGGGCGACGACCTGGTGCGCGAACTTGGCGCCAACAAGCTGGCGCCCGTAAAAATTTCTCAGGACGCCTCCGGGGCGCTGAGCGTCACACTCAAGGACCAAGCGGAGACCTCGCCGTTTCTTGACCTGATGGAGCGCTCGTTTACCGACCTGACGGCCGCTGGTGCGGGCCAGGCGGCTACGGGTGCGCCCATCTACCGGCTCACCATGCGCCAGGCCGACGAGCTTCAGACGCGCCACAGCGCCATGGACCAGGCGCTCGAGACGATTCGCAACCGAATCGACCAGCTAGGGGTTCGCGAAACGACGGTCGAGCGCGAAGACGACAACGAAATCCTGGTCCAGCTCCCCGGTATTCAGGACCCGGAACGCGCCAAGCAGCTAATCGGCAAGACTGCGGTCTTGGAGTTCAAGCTGGTTGACGACCAGCACAGTATCGCGGACGCGCTAAAGAACGGGCCACCGCCCGGCGACGAGATCCTTTACGGGCGACCCGATCGCGGAGGACGCGAACCTTATCTGGTCGAGTCGCCGGTCCTGGTAACCGGCGACGTGGTGACGGATGCCCGGGTGCGCCCCGGCGGAAGGCTCGAAGGCCCGTACGTCTCAGTCGATCTCAATGCTCGCGGCGCCCAAATCTTCGATTCGCTGACGGCGGCCAACGTGGGACGGCGTCTCGCCATCATCCTTGACAACACTGTCTACTCTGCGCCCGTCATCAAGGAGCGCATCCCCGGCGGGCGGGTCTCGATAACCGGCCGTTTCTCCTTCGAGGAGGCCCATCAGCTCGCCATCGTTCTGCGTTCGGGCGCTCTTCCCGCGCCGGTTAAAATCATCGAGGAGCGCACGGTCGGCCCGTCGCTCGGACATGATTCAATCCGCGACGGAGCGATCTCGTTTGTCGTTGGCGCCGGAGTAGTCCTCGCCTTCATGGCTATTTATTACAGCGGTGCCGGGATCGTCGCCGACTTCGGTCTAATACTCAACATTCTCCTGCTTTTGTGTGTAATGGCGGCGCTGCAGGCTACGCTGACGTTGCCGGGCATCGCCGGCATCGTCCTGACGCTCGGGATGTCGATCGACGCCAACGTCCTGGTCAACGAACGGATGCGCGAAGAGCTGCGTTCCGGCAAGAGTGCGCGCGAGTCGGTCAAGCACGGTTATTTGCGGGCCTGGTCTGCGGTTCGCGACTCGAACATCTCGACTTTCGTTGCGGGCCTCATCCTGTTTCAGTTCGGGACCGGCCCGGTCAAAGGTTTCGCGGTAACACTGTGCGCGGGTGTGGCGACGGGCCTCTTTTCCTGCATCGTGGTGACCCGGGCGTGGTACGATTACCAGATGGAGATACGCAGGCTGACTCAAATTAGCGTATGAGCGCTTATGTTACTTCAAGTAATCTTAAAGGCAGCTTAGAAGTGCGCTGATGGCGGGAGTCGAGGCTGCAATGGTGCGTTACTTGACTTCGCGGCCGGGCCGTTCTAAAAAAATCGCGCTGCTGGTTCGGTTCATATCGGGGTATAGCTCGTGCTGGCGATGGCTGAAAAGGACGACGTTTTGCTTAATTCCAGGGAGGTCGCTTTCCTGCTCGACCTCAGCCCGGACACGGTCAACGAGTTTGCCCGCCGCAATGTCCTGCCGGCTTTCAAAAAGGGACGTCAATGGCGTTTTCGCAGGCGCGACATCAATTCCTTCAAACGCCAGCTGCGAAGCGTCAACGCGGCAGCCTGACCGAGGCGCAGGCGTGTCGTTTCATTTGGCGGGGGAGGGGCTGAGCGCTTAGCTCGCAAGCGCTGGCGAATTCGATCTAATCGTTAAAACTATGGCTGAACCACACGAAAGCCGGGTTTATTCCGACTTGGCGCATTTGTATGACGCCATTTTTGGGCGTGTCTTCGTGGACCATGAACACGAGGTGCTCGGAGCGCTCAACCTCCGCCCCGAACAGAAGATTCTCGAAGTGGGCGTTGGCACCGGGATCGCGCTCGAAGCTTACCCGCGCTACGTCCAAGTCGTTGGGATCGACCCGTCGCAGGAGATGCTCGAGCAGGCGATTGGCAAAAGCCGCGAGAACCGCTGGACGCATATCGAGCTTAAGCGCGGCGACGCCCAGCAGCTCGAGTTTCCCGACGACAGCTTTGACTGGGTGATGAATTTCCACGTCATGACGGTCGTGCCGGATCCCTTGCGGATGATGTCGGAGATGGTGCGCGTTCTCAAACCCGGGGGGCGCCTGGTGACCGTAACCCACTTTGCGAGCAACAATCCGGTGCTCTTTTTTCTGGGCAGTTTGGTCAACCCGGTTACGAAATTGCTCGGATGGACAACGCGGCTCAGGGCGCGCGACGTGGTTGACGGTCAGCCGATAACCGTCGAATGCCTCGAGCGGCTTTCACGCTTTTCGGTCCATACCCTGATGGTCGCCCGCAAGGGGAGCTAAACGCAGAACCCGTGGCGGGATCGTCGCGTGCGCGCGGCGTGTGAGGAGCGCTGTGAGGGGGACGCGAACGCTGGGCATTGCCTGAGGGCGTGCGCGGCGCTTCCGGGGACGCCAACTGCAGGTGATGGAACGATTTTGCGATTCTGGCCGTCACTGATCCTGGCCGTGCTGCTTGCCTCGCCTGCCTTTGCTTATCAGGACTCGAGCCAGGCCATTTACGGAGGCGCGATAAGCGGCCGCGTGACTTTGGCGGGGACTGCGCCAAAGCCAAGTCCGCTTGCTATCACCAAGGACCGGGACGTGTGCGGGCGCAAGCCTCTGTACGACCAATCACTGTTGGTCGGACCTGACGGGGGGATCGCCGGCGCGGTCGTGACGCTTCCGGCCGTCGTCAGCGGAAAGCCGTTCAAAGCCGAATCTGCTGTTAAATTCGATCAGGTGAACTGCGAGTACGTGCCCCACGTGGCGGCATTTCCCGCCGGAAGCACCGTGGACATCCTGAACTCGGACGGAATACTGCACAACATTCACACCTACTCTCGTAAGAACCCGGCCCTTAACCTGGCGCAGCCCGGGTTCAAGCGGGAAATCCAGGTAACGATCAATCGGCCCGAAGTCATCCACGTCGAGTGCGATGCGCACAACTGGATGTCGGGATGGTGGTATGTGACGGGGAATCCGTATTACGCCGTTACCGGCCGAAGCGGGAACTTCAGCATCAAAAACATCCCGCCAGGCACGTACACTGTCGAAGTGTGGCAGGAAAAGCTCGGGCGCCAGAAGCGCAGCGTTGCGGTGAAAGCCGGCGCGACAACCAAGGCCGATTTTCGGTTTTCGGGGGTGCGCCGCTGATCGCCCGGTGGCGAACGGCAGGCCCGAAGGTTGTTTCGCATGACCAAAAGGTTGGAACAGATTGACATTGCCACCGCAGACCCGGACGAAACGTTGCGGGTCTACCGCCATAATTTCGCCCTGGATCCGGTGGGCGGCAAGCCGGCCATCGACCGTGCTCGACTCGAACTCGCTGGGGTGGCGATCAGGCTGGTGCGTACGGGGGTTGATGGGGAGGCCGACATGATGAAAGCGCTATGGCTGGAAACAACGGACGCCGAGAAAACCCTGGCGGCTCTTAACCAGGCGGGGGTCGGATGCGGGCCGCTTCAAGCGGTTGAGCGACGCCGGTTTTTCGAGGTCGATCGCCGCTTCACCAATTACGTTCAACTCTTCATCTTCGACCACAAGGCCTGAGCGCCCTGGGTGCCCGAGAGCTGTCAGTGCGGCTTTCCGGAGCCGCGCTATCTCATCGAGTTTCAGTTATAGTGCCCTTGGTGGAGGTTGAACGGATTGACGGGGCAAGGACCTGGCTGAGTTGTTCCCCACCGCCGGCTGCCGACTGTGCATACCGGCGGGCGTAATGCCAGCTATCCCGAATGAATTCGAAACGCGTGACGTTCTTAACCGCAGCGGCGGTCTTAGCGGTTTGTGCCGCCGGACTCGGCTACGTCTGGTTCTGGAGCCAAACCGAAGCTAACACGCTTCTGCTTTCGGGCAACATCGAGGCCCATGAGAGCGTGCTGAGCTTCAAATCCGTCCAGTCCCGGATTGTCGAATTACCGTTCGACGAGGGGCAATGGGTACGAGCGGGAACGGTCCTGGCGCGGGTCGGGGATCATGACTACCAGCAGCAGGTAAGGTTGGATGAAGCGCAGCTCGAGATGCAGCAGCGCCAGCTTGCATCAGCGCGTCACAACCGAGCGGCCTCGCGCGCATCGGTCGCGAGCGATCATGCGGACGTGGCCGAGAAGACGCTCGATTACCGGCGCTACCAAACCCTGTGGATGAACGAGGCAACGTCGGCCCAAAGCCGGGATCTGGCCGCGACCGCACTCAAGCAGTCGCGGGCGAATTACAAGCGCGACCTGGCGCTGGAAGCGGCCGCCGAACGAAACGTCGCGGTTGCTGCAGCCAATGTGAAAAGCGCGCGGGCGGCGCTCAAACTGGCGAAAATCATCCTCGGCTACACGGTGCTCCAAGCGCCGTTCTCGGGGGTGCTGATGGTTCGCAATGCCGAACTTGGCGAGGTGGTGCAGCCGGGTACGCCGGTCTTCACGCTTGCCGATCTGGACCACGTGTGGATGCGCGGCTATGTAAACGAGACCGACGTCGGACGCGTACGTTTGGGCGAGGAGGCCACGGTGACCACCGACAGCTATCCGGGCCACGCCTACCGCGGCCGCATCTCGTTCGTCGCGCCCGACGCCGAGTTCACGCCCAAGAGCGTTGAGACTCACGCCGAGCGAGTTACCCTCGTCTACCGCATCCGGATCGACGTCTATAACCCGACCCACGAGCTTAAGCCGGGCATGCCAGCAGACGCGAGACTCCAGCTCAAGCCCGCGGGCGCGTCGTGAACCGCGTCGTCGAGGTCGCGGACCTCACTAAGCGCTTCGACACCGTGGCAGCGGTGGACGGGATTAGCTTTGCCGTCGACGCGGGTGAGATTTTCGGCCTGGTAGGCCCCGACGGTTCCGGCAAAACCACGACGCTGCGCATGCTTGGCGGCGTGCTCACCGCGGACGGCGGGCGCGCGGCCATCGCCGGTTACGACGTTCTAGGCGACCCCGAAGCGGCGCGGCACGCTGTAGGTTACATGCCCCAGGGTTTCGGCCTGTACGACGACCTTACGGTGGACGAGAACATCCGTTTTTTCGCCGATCTCTTCGAAGTCAGCTCGCGCGAACGCGAAGAAAAGGCCTCGCACTTTCTGGCCGCCTACGGTATGAGCCCTTTTCGCCGCCGTTTGGCTGGTCAACTGTCGGGCGGGATGAAAAAGAAGCTCGCCCTGGTCTGCTCACTCATCCACACTCCCCGTGTGCTACTGCTCGACGAGCCCACGACCGGCGTTGACCCGGTTTCCCGGCGCGAGTTCTGGAGCATCCTGTACTCGCTCGTCGGGCAAGGGGTGGGCGTTGTCGTGACCACCGCGTACCTGGACGAGGCAGAGCGCTGCCATCGGCTAGCGCTCATGTATCGCGCGGGGCTGCTCTTTTGCGGCACCCCCGCCGAGCTTAAGGCCACGCTGCCCGGGACGGTGCTATCGGTTAGCTCGCCCGAAGCCCGGCGGCTCCAGCGCCTGCTTGAACACGCGGAGGGGGTGCTGAGCGTCCTGGCTCTGGGCGACGCCGTGCATCTGGTCGTCGATGATCCCGTCCGGCGGCTCCCGCAACTGCGCGCGCGTCTGGCGGCCGAGGCTGTGCCCTGCGGTGAACCGGTACAGGTTGCCGCCACGGTCGAAGACGTGTTCGTCGAGGCCGTGGAGAGCGCCGAGACGCGCGCCTGATTAGCCATGAACAATCACGCCAGCTCCGTGCTGGTTGAGAACCTGGTTAAGAAGTTTGGCAGTTTCACCGCTGTCGACCGGATCAGTTTCGAGACGCGTCTTGGTGAAATTTTCGGGTTTCTGGGTCCCAATGGCTCGGGAAAATCAACCACGATACGGTTGCTTTGCGGGCTGATCAGTCCCACGTCGGGGAGCGCGACAGTGGCCGGCTTCGATATCGGTACGGAGCCTGAGCAGGTTCGGCTGCGGATCGGCTACATGTCGCAGAAATTTTCGCTCTATGACGACCTGCAGGTGGTCGAGAACCTTCGTTTTTTCGGCGGACTTTACGACGTGAGGGGCGCCGAGCTTGACGAACGCGTCAAATGGGCGGTCCGGATGGCGGGGTTGTCTGGGCGTGAGCACGCTATGACTGGCGCGTTGGCCGGCGGATTGAAGCAGCGGCTCGCGCTCGGATGCGCTGTGCTACACCGCCCCAAGGTGCTTTTTCTTGACGAACCGACGTCGGGCGTCGATCCGGTTTCGCGCCGGCGCTTCTGGGAATTAATCCATCAGATGGCGGATCAGGGCGTGACGGTCTTCGTCACGACTCATTACATGGACGAGGCTGAGTACTGCAACCGGCTTGCGCTTATCAACCGTGGGCGGATGGTGGCGCTAGGCACGCCTGGCGAACTCAAGCGGACCGCGCTTGCAGGCGAACTTTTGCTCGTCGAGTGTGCACCCCTCGAAGCGGGGTTGGCGGCTCTTAGAGGCGCACCGGAGATAGCCGACGCGGCGGTTTTCGGCAGCGCCCTCCACGCGCGAAGCCCCCGGGCGCAGAGTGCGATTGCGGAGATTCCCGCCTACCTGGCTGCGCGCGGCATCGAGTGCGCGAGAATCGAGGTTATCGAGCCGTCGCTGGAGGATGTCTTCGTCGCACTCACCCGCGGCGAGCCGCTCGCAGGAGAAAATTCGCAGTGAGCTGGCGGCGGCTGAGCGCGATCGCTCGCAAGGAATGGATTCAGGTGCGCCGCGATCCGCGCAGCCTCACCATTGCAATCCTGCTCCCGCTTATTCAGATCGTTTTGCTCGGCTACGGCGCCCGGCTCGACGCCGACCACATCCCGGTTTACGTGTACGACCAGGAGGGCAGCCAGGACAGCCAGGATCTGCTCAAGCACTTTCAGGCGTCGCGTTATTTTGACGTCCTCAAGGCCGTCAACAATTACTCCGCGCTCGCCGACGGCATCGACTCCGAGGAATGCAAGCTGGCAATCGTGATACCGTGGGATTTTTCCCACCGTCTCGCCAGCGCCGGAACCGCCGAAGTGCAGGCGGTGGTTGACGGCACCGACAACAACACCGCCCAGCTCGCGCTCGGATACGCGCAGGCCGTCGTGCAAAATTATTCCGCCAACCTGCAGCAGAACTGGTTTTCGGGCCTTGGGTTGAGCGCGCAGGCCGTGGTGCCGCTTACGGTGGAGTCGCGGACCTGGTTCAACGAGGATCTCGAAAGCAAAAACTTCATCATTCCAGGGGCGGTCGCGATGGTGATGGCGCTCATCGGCGCGTTGCTTTCCTCGCTGACCATTGCCCGCGAGTGGGAGCGCGGCACGATGGAACAGCTTATCGCGACGCCGGTCACCACGCTCGAGTTGATGGTCGGCAAGCTCGCCCCGTATTTCGCGATCGGACTGCTTGACGCAGGCTTCTGCACGGCGCTGGCGGCATGGTGGTTCGCGGTGCCCTTTCGGGGAAGCCTGGCGACGCT
>JAJYVB010000055.1:12272-14250 GCA_021792265.1 Deltaproteobacteria bacterium
TCGTCACCGCGCTGTTCCTGGCGGTGATTCTCGGGATCGGTTACGCCATCTCGGTTGCGACCCGCAACCAGGTCGGAGCCAGCCAATACGCGGTGCTGGTCACGCTGCTGCCGACCACGATGCTGTCGGGCTTTGCCTTTCCCATCGACCAGATGCCGGCGACGGTCCGCGCTATCAGCTACCTGGTCTACAGCCGCTATTACGTTACGGCGCTCAAGGACGTGTTTCTCAAGGGCAGCACCCTGAGCGGCCTCAAGTGGCCGGTGGCGGCGATGGTCGTCTACGCGGCGGCGATGATGTACGTTGCCGCGCGTTCGTTTCGCAAGAGGCTCTGAGTTCGATGCTACGGCGGGTTTGGCACATGCTGGTCAAGGAGTTTATTCAGTTGCGGCGCGACCCGTACGTCCGCTTCCGCCTCCTGGTGCCGCCTCTTATACAAATGCTGGTTTACGGGTACGCGGCGACCTTCGACGTCCATCATGTGCGGATAGCAGTGCTCGACCAGAGCCATACGCTGGAGAGCCGGGAACTGGTGTCCCGCTTCACTTTCAGCCGCCGGTTTGACATTGCCGCCGTGCCGCGCGACGAGCGTTCACTGAAACGTCTCATCACCGACGGCGACGTTGCCATGGGGGTGCAGATTCATCCCGATTTCGCTGAGCTGCTGCGCAAGGGGCAAACGGCGCGGCTGCAAGTCGTGATCGACGGCACCGACTCCAACACGGCCCTGATCGCCCTGGGTTACATCGATTCGATAGCTGCACAATTCGCCATGGACTACGCCCGCCAGCGCCTCGAAGCCATGCGGCCGGGACTGGTTCCGATCGTGCATCAAGTGCTGCTCGAACCGCGACCTTGGTATAACCCCAACCTCAGCAGCAAATGGTTTTTCGTCCCCGGCGTGATCGGCAGCATCACCATGATCCTGGTGGTCAACCTGACCTCCTTCGCCATCGTGCGCGAGCGCGAAGTTGGCACGCTGGAGCAGATCATCGTCACCCCGATCCGTCGCTGGGAGTTCATACTCGGCAAAACGCTGCCGTCTTTCGTGGTCGGGCTGCTCGACGTGGCGCTTATCGCACTGGTTGGCACGCTGTGGTTTGCGGTGCCCTTCCGGGGCAGCCTGGGAACGCTGCTGCTGGGAACAGTTCTGTTCCTGCTGAGCACGCTCAGCACCGGGGTGCTTATCTCGACCCTATGCTCGACGCAGCAGCAGGCGTTCGCCTCGACTTTCTTCTTTCTTACTCCCGCCTTCATACTTTCCGGTTTCAGTTTCCCGATTGCCAGCATGCCTCCCTTTATGCAGTGGCTGACCTATCTGGACCCGCTGCGCTACTTCCTCGTCATCGTGCGAGGAACGTTTTTGAAAGGTGTCGGGGTTTCGGTGCTGTGGCCGCAGATGCTGGGGTTGGCGCTGCTGAGCCTCGTATTGCTGCAAATCAGTATCCTGCGCTTCCATAAGTCGATGGACTGAACGCCACGCAGCGCGACGCTTCGCCCCACACAGCCCGTTCGCTACGGTTCGGTGACCAGGGCGCTTCGCACCGCTTCTTCGAGTCGGCGGGTCAAAGCGTGGCGGTCTGCGCTCCTCAGCCCGGCGGCGGGGATCGGCGTGCCGAGTCGAATAAGCATCTTGCGGCCCGGGTTCACGATGAGGGAGCCGCGAGGCATCAGCGCGGCACTGCCGCAAATCGTTGTTGGGATGCACGGAAGATGGGTCGCGATGGCGAGCCAGGCCGCGCCGTCGCTGAATTCATGCACCTGATTGTCGCTGAAGCGATGCCCCTCGGCAAAAACGCAAAAGCTCAGTCCCATCCGCGCCCCCTCAATTGCCTTGCGGATGGCTCGGCCGCCCGTCTCGCGGTCGATTACGATGTGTCCGGAATGTGCCAGCGCCACACCGAACAACGGCAGCCTGAGCAGTTCCTTTTTTGCCACGAAACGTATCTGCCCCGGCATATACGCGGCGAGCGCCAGA
>JAJYVB010000356.1 GCA_021792265.1 Deltaproteobacteria bacterium
TTCTTCGGTCCATTGTTCTCCTTATTTTCTTGCGTTCAAATCTACCATGGCGAATCCTATGTTCTTTTCGATCACGCACAAAATCGCAGCTGTGCCTGAGTCCTTATTGCTGGTCCGCTCAGAACGATCATGATCCTTAGCCCATCGAGCAGGAGTAATTGCCGCGCGTAGCCCATCCCAGGAGAGGCATCCTTCTGTGGAAAGCAAATCACCAAGGGCCACTCCTGCGGGTAAGAGCGATTGGCAAGCACTATAGGACCGCAATATTAGGCCTGTCAAGAGACCGGTCACTTCAGTCTGTCGTTCGCCTTGACTGACTGTAGAACTTGCAAAATTGTATGATTTCTCAGACAGTTTCTCGACAATCGCGGACAAGTAAGGGAAAAAGTTGACGATCGAGGTGCGCTACGTATAAGGTTCTATCCCTAAGAGGAGTAACCGATCTCTCACAACGGCTCGCTACTGGAGAACAAGACAGATGCGGTAGCCCTCAGAGATTGAGCGCGAGAGGAACAGACCGTGAATCAAACTGCCATTGCAGTAAATCACACAACCCGGCGGTTGCTGGAGGCAGGGGAAGGCATTTTGCGATTGTCGCCGACGTGGGTGCCGCGGTCGTATATGCTTCCGGGTCGGCGGCTGAAGCTGGATGAGCGCGATCTTTATGCGTATGGGGCGCATCGCGGGGGCATCGATGAGCGCTGGTTTGCCTCCACCACGCCGGCGATGAACGACAACCGCACGCCCGACGAGGGTCTGAGCTACGTGGTATCGGAAGGCGAGCGGTTGACGCTCAAGGAGGCGGTCGAGGCCGAGGGGCCGCGTCTGGTGGGCAAGGCGATCTGGGAGAAGTATCATCGCTGGCCGGTCTACAGCAAGTTTTTCGATAACTACGGTCCCATCATGCACCATCTTCACCAGAGCGACGAGCAGGCGCGGCTGGTGGGACGCGAAGGCAAGCCGGAAGGCTACTATTTCCCGCCGCAGTTGAATGCGACTTCAGGCAATTTTCCTCATACTTACTTCGGACTCGAGCCGGGCACGACGCGGGAGCAGGTTCGCGCGAGCCTGGGGCGGTGGGATCAGGGCGACAACGGCATACTCGACTACGCGAAGGCGTACCGGCTGAAGCCGGGCACGGGCTGGCTGGTGCCGCCGCGCATTCTGCACGCGCCGGGCTCGCTGCTGACCTATGAGCCGCAGTGGGGCAGCGACGTGCTGGCGATGTTCCAGTCGATGGTGGACGGGCGGCCGGTGCCGCGCAGCCTGCTCACGCAGGATGTGCCGCCGGAGAAGCACAACGACCTGGATTTTCTGACCGATCTTGTCGACTGGCCGGCCAACACCGATGCGGAGTTCAAGAAGCACCATTATCTGGAGCCGATCCCGGTGGCTGATTCGTTGAGCGAAGGGTATATCGACAAGTGGATCGTCTACGGGACAATCGACGGGCAGCAGAAGTTCAGCGCGCGCGAGTTGACGGTGATGCCGGGCGCGCGGTGCACCATCCGCGACCCTGGCGCCTATGGGCTGGTCGTGACCCAGGGACATGGCCGCATCGGCAGGCTCGCAGTGGATTGCCCGTCGATCATTCGCTTCGGCCAGATGACGCAGGACGAGCTTTTCGTCAGTTGGGAAGCAGCCACGGCGGGCGTGACCTTTGAGAACCATTCGGCGACCGACCCG
This sequence comes from Deltaproteobacteria bacterium, assembly GCA_021792265.1. Taxonomy (GTDB): domain Bacteria; phylum Desulfobacterota; class Binatia; order Binatales; family Binataceae; genus JAJYVB01. Next base: position 1,687 of record JAJYVB010000356.1, read on the forward strand.
CTGGTTACGCTGCGTTACTTCGGTCCGGATGTGCACGACAGCGTGCCGCAGGTGGGCGATCACGCGCGCTGATCCGGCGTAGAGAGGAGAAGATCCAGAGATGCGCCAGCAACATTTCGAGCAGAGCAACGAGCGGATCAGGACGCGCTTTCAGGAGCTGAAGCAGGCGTCGCCGGAGCGGTTCCGGCAGCGGCTGAAGCTGTCGTGGAGCAATTGGGGATTCGGGCGGGAGCCGCTGGCCGAGTCGGCGGCGCGGCTGGTCCGGAACGGCGTGCCGTACATCGAGTTGCATGGCAACCATTACGGCCCGGACCTGGGCTACAAGGTGGACGAGACCCTGAAGGTTCTCTCCGATCACGGCATAGGCGTCTCGGGCGTGTGCGGCATGTTCTCGGCCGACAACGACATGGCCAGCAACCGCGCCGTCTGCCGGCAGGCGGCGATCGACTATCTGAAGCGCGAGGTGCCTTTCACGCGCGCCGTGGGCGGCAAGTACCTGCTGGTGGTTCCCGGCGCGGTGGGGCGGCCGAAGGCCTATGACGATGTGGAGTTCGAGCGCTCGGCCGAAACGCTGGCCGGTTGCGCGCATCTGTTCACCGAGTGCGGGGTCAGGGCGGCCATCGAGCCGATCCGCTCGGCCGAGGTCAGCCTGGTGCATACGGTGGCCGACGCCCGGCGGTATCTGGCCGCCGTCAATCACCCCGGCGTGGCGCACATCAACGGCGACATTTATCACATGCAGTCCGAGGAGCGGCACATCGGCGAGGCGATTGTGGAGGCCGGCGACCGGCTGGCCAATCTGCACTTTGCCGACAGCAACCGCTGCGCGCTCGGCGAGGGGTTCATGGATGTCGCGACCATCATTCGCGCTCTGTACGTGATCGGCTACAACCTGGAGGACCGCTTCGTGACCTTCGAGCCGCTGGGCCCGGGCGGCGATCCGTATCCCGCCATGCACGGCAAGCCGGACACGGCAAAACTCGATGCGCTGGTCGAGACCAGCATTCGCTACTTCCGCGCCTGCGAGGAGATGGTGTTGGCCGAGTAGCGCAGACGCCATCGAAGCAACAACAATTCAGAAAGACCGGAACCGATGAAAACCTATTGCTT
>JAJYVB010000056.1 GCA_021792265.1 Deltaproteobacteria bacterium
TACAAGAGCCATTCTTACCCGCGGCGGGTTCTTAGACCATACGGCGGGTTGCGCGCCGCGCGGGGGGTCAAGACGCGGGTCGAACGAGCACCGTGTCACGCTGCCAGGAGGAATCGCTGCGGGATGGGCAATCAACGTTGTAATGAGCGCCGCGCGATTCCTTGCGGGAGATGGCCGAACGGACCACCAGCTCCGCGACGGTGAGAAGATTTTCGCCCTCAACCTCGTCTGGCGTAAGCGGGCCTTTGTCGAACGGACGGTGCCGCTCCCGGAGCAAGCTCAGGCGCTGGCTCGCCCGTTCGAGCCCCTCGTTGCTGCGCACGATTCCCGCACCTTCCCACATCAGGCGCGGAACCTCTTCCACGTCGGCGTCAGGCGTGGAGTCAAGCGCCGGCAGCGCAACGCCGGCGGCCTTGACCTGCACCGCGAAGGCTTCTTCACGTGCCGCATCGTAGGCGCGCAGAGCCATCACGGCGGCCTCCAGGAGCGAATTCGACGCGAGCCGGTTGGCGCCATGGAGCCCCGTCATTGCGACTTCGCCCGCTGCATAAAGCCCTGGGATTGAAGTACTTCCGGACAGATCGGTAACCACCCCGCCGCAGAGATAGTGGGCAGCGGGTGCGACAGGAATCGGCTCGCGGGTGGGATCGATTCCAACGGCCCGGCATCGCTCGACGATATATGGGAAGCGCCGCTGCACGAAATCAGCCTCGCGATGCGTGATGTCCAGGTAAACGCAATCGAGTCCATGGCGCGCCATCTCGGCGTAGATGGCGCGTGCCACGATATCGCGCGGGGCAAGCTCGGCCTGCTGATGGTAGCGCTCCATGAACGGTGTTCCGTCGGGGAGCCGAAGCCGTGCTCCTTCGCCGCGCAGCGCCTCGGACAGCAGAAATGAATCGGCAGGATGGTGCAGCGCCGTCGGATGGAACTGGATGAACTCGAGGTTCGCCACCGCAGCGCCCGCGCGGTAGGCCATCGCGACACCGTCACCGCAAGCGACCGCAGGGTTGGTGGTGTTTTGGTACAGGCGCCCCGCACCGCCCGTGGCAAGCAACGTTACCCGCGCTGTGTGAGGACGGACGCTCAGATCCGCTCGGTCGAGGACGTAGGCACCCAAACATCGAGCGACGCCCCCGTTGCCAGCTCCGGCTGGCCCGATCAACAGGTCCACCGCGAGCTGGTTTTCAAGAATCTGCAGGTTGGGGAGTGCCGATGCCGCCTCGATCAGCGCCCGCATTATCTCGCCGCCGGTCAGATCGCGGGCGTGGAGAATACGCCTCTGGCTGTGGCCACCTTCGCGTCCGAGGTCGTAGTCGGCCCCGTCGGCGCCGTTTGCCCGGCTGAAGCGTGCGCCGAGGCGTACCAGTTCGTCGATAGCGCGCGGGCCGCCGTGGACAATCGTCTCGACAGCCTCGCGTCGGCATAGGCCTGCGCCCGCCCGCAGGGTGTCTTCGACGTGAGCCTGGAAAGAGTCGCCGGTGCTCCAGACGCACGCGATTCCCCCTTGAGCGTACGCTGTGTTGGTTTCGGTCACTGCGGCCTTGGTGAGCAGGGTTACGCTGGCGGCCTTGGCGGCGTTGATCGCGAACAGGAGACCCGCCATCCCGCTGCCGATGACCAGAAAATCGCTGTCGAACTGTGAAGAAACTGCCAACGGACAACTCCTTGCTGCCGGCCGCTAGAGAATCTCTGCGATCTGCGCTGTGCGCTGCGCGAACCGGTACAGACACGCTGGCCGATGGGCACCGCGCCGCATCGCCGCAGTTCGCCGCAAGATGTTCATCGCCAGGATTCGGCGACGGAAGTTTCGGCGGTCAAGCCGGCGCCGCAGTACCGCAGCGTAAAGCGTCTCGAGTTCGGAAAAGGTGAAGGTGCCGGGTAAAAGGTTGCAGGCGATATTGGTGTAGCCGAGCTTGGCCCGAAGCCGCCCGACAGCCCGGCGCGCCATCAGGGAATGGTCGTAGCCCAGAGTCGGCAACGCCGCTACGCTGAACCATCTTCCATCTACGTACTTGCCGGCCGGAGGCGAAACCTCGCCCTGATCGGCGAGCAGGCCCAGGTACGCGACCGAAACCACATGGGCGCGCGGGTCTCGCCTGGGATCGCCGAACGTGAAAAGCTGCTCCAGGTGGATTCCAGGACCAACTCCGGCCGCTCGCAACTCGCGACGCGCAGCGTCGTCCAGAGTTTCGCCCGCCCGCACCAGGCCCCCAGGGAATGCCCATTTGCCGCGCGCGGGGCCGCGTCCGATTTTCAGCAGGTATGTCTGAAGCCGGCCCTCAGTAAAAGCAAGCACCACCGTGTCGACCGCCACTTTGGGCCGCAGCGGACGCCCAGTGTGGTCCGCTTCTAAATTGAAGTGCGTCAAGCTCAGCCGCCCAGCTCGAGCATCCGCTCGAGCGCTTGCCGCGCGCCTGCCAGCACGCCGGCAGGCAAAGTTATTTCGTAACGCAGGTCGCGAAGCGCGTCGCGAGTGCCTTCCAGCGTGATCATCTTCATGAACCGGCAGAGCTTGCACGCCTTGAAGAAGCGCTTGGTGGGGACTTCGGTCAGCAGCCGGTCGGAGAGGCCGCACTCGGTCACGACCAGGAACTTGTCGGCGTCGCTTTGTTGCGCGTAACGCACCATCGCGCTCGTCGACAGCACGGCGTCGGCGAGCGCCAGCACGTCCTTGCGGCATTCGGGATGAGCAAGTACCTGGATACCAGGGACAGCGCTCTTGACCCTCCCGATTTCGGACGGCGTTATTTGATGATGCACGTAGCAGTTGCCGTCCCAGGATAGAATCGTCTTGCGGGTGTGGCTCTGGACATAGTCTGCGAGGTTGCGGTCGGGCACGAAAAGGACGTGCTGCGAGTCGATCGCCTCAACCACTTTGAGCGCGTTGGCGGAGGTGCAGCAGGCGTCGGAAATCGCTTTCACGTCGGCCGTGCAGTTGACGTAGCATACGACTTTGAGGTCGGGGTAAAGCGCTCCTAGCTCGGCCTTTCGATCCGCCAGGGCCTCCGCGGTCACGCTGTCTGCCAGCGAGCAGCCCGCGTGCAGGTCCGGCAGTAAAACCGTGCGTTCGGGATTGAGCACCTTGGCCGTCTCAGCCATGAAGTGCACGCCGCAGAAGACGATTACTTCCGCGTTGCCGGTCTCTCGGGCACGGCGCGCCAGCTCCAGCGAGTCGCCTACGAAGTCGGCGACCTCGAAAATTTCGGGCCGCTGGTAGTTGTGCGCCAGGATTAGGGCTCGGCGCTCGCGTTTAAGCTGTTCAATCTCAGCGATCAGCCCGGCGTAACGCTCGCAGGCCGCTCGGTTGTAAGCTTCCGGGTCGAGAACCGCGAAACGGCGCTCCAGTTCCCGGGCATCGGGCAGGGTTCCGTTGGAAAACATCGATGCCGTTGCCTCGTCGGTCATCCGTCAAAGCTGCGGCAAGGCAGCTTTGCGTCATTCTGACGCATACGTTAACAGCCGTGCAGGCGCGATCGCAAGGGCCGAAAATCCGTTGCGTCATAAACATCGGAGATGTCCGAGGCATAAACATTCAAGGAATAGTTTGACGCCGTGGTCCGCCGCCGGCTGTCGAAGCTCTCCTTCGGCGGCCAAAAGACCAATCCAGTTTTTAGGTCCAGCAACCTGCTTGAAGCAGCCGGCGCTTGGTCCTCGCGCCGCGCAAGCCAACTCCCGGCGGTTCGCCCCGATTGCGGACGCCTTGCCTAACTGTGAAACTCGTGAACGGAACGGTACATCGCCCGCACGTTTTCGGGCTTGGCCTCGTCGGGGATGCCGATGGCGCCGTCGAGAATGAAGCCGCCGCCTTTGCCTACGGTTTCAATCAAGTCTCGGCAGCAGGCTCGCACTTCGTCAGGTGCACCAGTGTTGAGAAGCGAGACCGGCACGTTGCCCTTGAGGCAGACGATGCCGCCCAGGACTTTCTTGGCCAGCTTGAGATCGGTTCGCTCGAACCAATAGACAGCCTTGGCACGCGGAATGTCGGCGATGGTTTCGAGCCGCGAGGTGCAGTTGCCTTCCCAGAGCACCAACGGCGTCAGGCCCGCATCGATCAGGCCCATCATGACCCGGCGTAACTGAGGCCAGAAGAAGGTCTTGAACTGGGCGGGCGACATGAAGCCGTCAAGGCCCCAATGCATCGGCATGAAGACGATTTTGCACGGCCGGTCGCGCAGAGTCTGAATCGCGCTATTGACGATAAGGGGAATGACTCGCTCCATCGCTTCCAGCAGTTTGTCTTTGTGCCGGAAGAGGTCGAGCATGATGCCCTTGGAGCCGCGCAGATAATCGGCAAAGTAGTCGTAAGGCGCCGGGGCGGTGAAAGCTTGGCCCAAGGGGAAGCCGAGCGCCTTCATCTCCTTGACGAAAGCGCCCGCGCACTGGGACATCCGCTCCATCTCCTGGCCGGCTCTGGCAAGCTTGGCAAAGGCGGCCTGGAGCTCAGGATCGCCAAAGGCGCGCACCGATTGGACCAGCCGCAAATGCTGTACGGAGGCGAATTGCGGCAGCTTGGCAAGGGGAGCAAAGACGTCGCCGATCCGCGGCAGAAAACGGGTCATTATGAACCAGGTGGGGTCGTTGATGAAATCGTCGTATTCCTCGGGCTTCATGTACTCGCGATCGAGGTATTGGTAGGAGTGGTTCTCTTCGACGCCGTGGCCCGGCCATTGCAACTGACGGTAGCCGATAAGTTCCAGGGTTGGCCCGAAGGAGTTGAGCCAGTGAGGCGGCGCAATGGCGTCGGGCTGCAACTCAAGAACGATGCGCTTGGTGACCTCACTGAGCCGCTCGTAATTGTACATTGACTCCTTGAAGGTCATGCCGGTGTACGTGGCATGCCAGAACATCGTGTAGTAGATGATTGGCACGCGGTCGGGCTCGCGCAGGGCGATGGCGTCGTTGAGCCGTTGCTCGCGCTCGTTGTAGAGGCGTTCGGGATCTTCGCTGGAACTTATGGCGGTGGCACTCATGGTGTTCTCTCGCTGCTGCCGGCTATGCGCGGGACCCAATAGCGCCCGCGTCCTCGTTTCGGCTCGATGCGCCGCTTCGCGCGGCGGCGGTTGCCAGGCTAAAGGCAGGGCGGTGTCACTGCGCAATCCACTGCCGGCAAAGCGACACGGCCGCCATGGCGTTGCCCCCGAAAGCGTCGGCGCCCGTATAGGCGCGGACCGCCTCGTCGATCTGCCCGCCGCCGATCATGATCTTGACCGTATCGCGCAGCCCCGCCGCCGCCAGTCCTTCGATGGTCTCCTTCATGGAGTCAAAGGCGAGCGTCAGAAAGCCGCTCAACCCCAGCACTGGCGGCTGCAGTTCGCTCACCTTCTCCACAAACTTGGCGACCGGAACGTCGATGCCCAAATCGACGACCTTGTAGCCGCTCACTTCCAGCATGAAGACGACGATGTTCTTGCCGATGTCGTGCAGGTCCCCGTGCACGGTGCCGATGACCACGGTGCCGGCGCTCTTGACTTCCTCCTGCGTCTGGTTGGCCAGCAGCGGCTTGACCATGGCGCTGATCTGCGCGAGCATCTCGCCCGCCAGCATCAGCTCGGGCAGGAAGTATTCGCCCTGCTCGAAGCGCCGGCCGACGATGTCCATCGCCTTGCGGCAGATGTCCAGGGCCTCTTTGGGGTCGCCGCCGGCGTCGAGAAATTCGCGGGCGAGGGCCAGCGCCTCGTCCTCGCGCATGTCAGCGATCGCCTCGATCAGTTTAGCGCTCGCCTGTGTCATTCAAGCCCCCTCGATTGATTGCCGTTTGCTGCTGCCCCGGCGGGCCGTGCCAACGCCCGTTACTTAACGAATCCCGCCCCCTTGCGCAACGCCGCGACGTTACCCTTGCGCTGTGGGAAAAAGGGAGTTATATGCATCCAAGTTTGGGGGGTAGCGCGATCGGAAGTTTCGGTTAAAGGCTTGCGCGATGAAAAGCTGAGGAAGATGCGCGCAGGCCCGTGAGGGTTCGGGTTAATCACAGCGTTCCGTTCAAAGCCCGGGACTCGAATGCAACTGGCATCATGTCATCGCTCGCAAGACGCCTCCTCACGGTCGGGGAAATCTCTTGTTTCTCAACCCCCTGGCAGAAGTTTCCTCCTAAGATCGCTTAGCCGCTTCTCATACTGCCGGAGGCCCACGAGGGAGGAGCTTGCAGCTCCTCTGAGGCCAAGCTCAACCGATTACCGGCAGACCAAGCCCACTCATTATCCTGTCCCCATTCCGTTGCTATTGTTGCGGATGCCTCGTTATTGCCGCGGTTCCATGGACCGAGAGTGCTCGAACGGTAATGACGGAAGTTCGGTTCAAAGGGCCTTATAGGCCGAACAATACCCACGCCTGAGAGGAGGGCAAGACAATGCGTTATCGGACATGGTCGCTAGGTGGTCTGCTTCTTGGCGCTTTGCTTTTGGCGGGGACCGTGTGGGCGGCGAGGCACCACGGACCACCCAAGGTTAGGCCGACGCCGACCAATTTCACCTTGCTCGCGACAGTTCAACTGCCAAACGACTCGAAACCGCTCACTAGCTTCGACATTACCTGGTTTGACCCGGTCAACGAGCAAGTCTATTTCGCTGACCAGTCCAACAAGGCTGTCGACCAGATCAATTCTCCCAAGCAACAGTTCCGACCCCCGACGTTCGTCCAATTCATCAACAAAGGCAAGTTCGCAGGGGTGCAGTCCACGTCCGATTTCGATGCTAACGGGCCGGACGGCGTGATCACGTTCGTCACCGGCAGCGACCACGAGTTGTGGGTTGGCGATTCAACTGCGCCGGACGGTTCGGGCAACATACACGGGCAGGTGTGGTCGTTTACTATTCCCTCGTCGTCTTCATCACCGCCGACCACGCTGTTCGCCCCGGTCAGCACCGACTGCGGCCCGACGGGAGTGACGCTGTTGAACGCCGACCCGACGGTCTTTTCGGCCGTCCAATGTCCGCCGCAGCCGTGGGAACGCGCCGACGAAGGGGCTTACGATCCGAAAGACAACCTCATCATGATTGCCAACCCGCATCCGGCGGCCGGAACGGCGGCGGGCAAAGCGTTCGGACCCTACGTCACCTTCATCGACGCGGGGACTGGCAATATTCTCGCCCAGATGATCTTTCCGCAGGCGACCGGCGGTCTCGAACAGTCGGTCTGGGATCCGGTCTCCCAAAGCTTTTTTATGAATCTTCCCCAGGACTCCGACTTTAGCACCGATGCGAACGGCAACCCTGTGGGTGGAGTCGCCCAGATTACGATCACTGGCACCAAGCCCTTAAGCGCCACGGTGATCGCTTTTCCGACACAGGTTCCGGGGCCTCCGACGGCGAATATCTCCTGTGAAGGAAACGGCCTTGCACTCAACGCCAGTGTGTCGCCCGAGCAATTGCTGATCGGATGCAGCGCGGCAAATCCGCTCCCAACCAAAGTTGGCAAGCCGGGCGCCTTTTCGCTCGTCATGAAGACGGACGGCACTCCGGTGGCGGCGCCTGCGACCGGCGGCTCGGACGAGGTCTGGTGGGATGAGGGAGACGATACCTTCTACCTGGCCGAGATTTTTGCCAGTTTTGCCACCGTGCCGCCGGGAGTCACATCGACCACGCCGGCCCTCGGAGTTATCGATGGGTCCAGCAACGGCGTAGTCACCCAGATTGGCACGTCATTTCCAGCACATACAGTAGCGGCTGATTCGAACAACGATCACGTGTTCATGCCGATGCCGTCGAACATCATGGCGTTCGACAACAGCGCCGGCGTTGACGCGGACGACAAGTTCGTGTGCACCTCGGGATGCGTGGTGATGTTCGGGCCGACCCGCGGCGAGGCTAAGGAATAGCACCGGCTTCGGCTGCAGCATTCTCGTCGGCGCAGCCGGTTGGTTTAACGGGTCGAATAAAACGGGAGCGGGCAACCACGCAGCGTGGCCCGCTCCCGCGTTTGTGTGACCTCTGGCGAGTCGGCGTTACAGGCCGCGCGGGTCAGATCCAATTTTTGACTATCTGTGGCAGGACAACTCGAACGGTCGCTGTTGCACCTGCAACCCTCCCGACCGTCTCCACATCAGCTCCGTCGTATCCAACTTGCTGTCATTCGCTAGTTTTAACCTTTTCATCGAGCCGACGGTGTACGTCGAACGGCTTCACATCCGATCGCCGGCGGCCTGGTCCGAGTTGGTGCCCATCCGCTCGAGGTGACGCTTGCGAGCCGCCATGATGTCGCTGCGAGTTATGATGCCAATTGCCTGGTGTGGATCGGATCGCGAGACCACCGGCAAGCGGCCTACGGCCGCCGCCGCCATCAGGTTGGCCGCCTCGTTGAGCGAGGCTTCCTCGGAGATCGCTATGGGAGGGCGCTTGATCAGCTCGGCGATCCGCTGGTGCTCGTCGGCGACCGCTGCGCCAAGTTCATAGCGGGTCAACACCCCCACCAGGTGGCCGTTCTCGTCGAGTACGGGGAAGCCCTGATGACGGCTGCCGTCGGTGCCGGATTCGAGCCATTGGCGCGTCGCGGCGACGCTGTCGCCGGCGTGCAACGTAATCAACGGTTTGTGGGCCCAGTCGCGCACCTTCGCGAGATCAAGAAAGTTGGCCTCGTACTCGGCGGGCACCTTAAGCCCGCGCCTGCTCACCTTTTCCGTCATGATCGAATCGCGCATCAGGGCGCACGAAACGAAGAACGCCGCGCCGCATCCGCCCAACACTGGAAGCAGAGCGAGCGGCTGCCCAGTGGTCTCGAGGGCAAAAATCGTCGAGGTCAACACCGCGCGCGATGCGCCGGCAAACATCGCTGCCATTCCCACGAGCGCTCCAAGGCGTGCGTCCAAACCGAAGCCGGGCATCAGTAAATTAGCGCAAGCGCCGAGCCATGCGCCCAGACCTCCGCCGATAATGAACAAAGGTGCAAGCGTGCCTCCGGAGGTGCCGCTGGAAAGGGCAATTGTCCACGAAAGCATCTTGAGTACCGCCAAAGCGAGCGCGGCGTTTCCGCTATACCTGCCGTCCATCAGCCGCACTATCTCGTCATAGCCCACGCCCATCGTGTGTGGAGCTAAGTAACCAATAACGCCGACCGCAACCGCGCCTAGCGCTGGCCACCACATCCAATGGAGAGGCAGCCGCCCGAAACCCTCCTCCAAAAGATAGACGGCACGCGTCGCCCCTACCGAGGCGACGCCTACGAGCGCGCCCAAAATGACGTAGCCGCCGAGCGCGGCGATCCCGGGCGCAGCGAACGAAGACATCGCGAACATTGGCGCCGCACCGACTATCGCGATGCGAATGGCTGCGGCGGTTACCGCAGCCATACACACCGGTATCAGCGAGCGAGGGCGATATTCGAAAACCAGTAGTTCTACCGCCAGCAGCACCGAAGAAACGGGGCTTCCGAACGTAGCAGCCATCCCGGCTGCCGCTCCCGCAGCCAGCAGCGTCGCGCGCTCCGACGGACTGGTCTTGATTAGCTGCCCCACGACGGAACCCAGCGAGCCGCCCGTGGCAATGATGGGACCCTCGGCCCCAAAGGGGCCTCCGGTGCCTATAGCGAGAGCTGCAGAAAGCGGTTTCAGAATAGCTACCCGCGGCGCTATGCGGCTTTCGTTGACCAGCACTGCTTCCATCGCTTCGGGGATTCCGTGGCCCCTTATGAACTCCGAACCATAGCGCGCCATAAAGCCGACGATCACCGCGCCGACCACGGGTACGGCAACCACCCACAATCCCAGGTGATTGCCTGCGGGCGAGACAAACGCCAACGAAACGCGTCCGTAGAACGCGAGATTGGTGAACAACCCGATGAGGGCGACGAGTGCCCGGGCGACCACAGCTCCCAGAGCGCCGAGCACCACAGCGATTAAGCTGATTGTCAGGACCCGCCGATCAACGAGCAACGGTTGCATCGTTTATCCGCTTTACCATCGGTACCTCGCCGTTTATCGAGCAACGAGGGGGGCTGTGTTCCAAGGCTGCCATCCGAATGATTGCATCGCCGTCGATGTCCAGTTCCGGAGTTCTGCAGGCTGCAGAATGGCGAAAGCAAAGAGCATTGTGACAAGCCTTAGAATTAGGCGCATTAGCCGAGCGCAAAAGAGTGATTTATGCAACTTCTTAGAAGTTTGTGGCCATTGTCTCGAGACTTGAAAAACCGCACCACTGCAGAACCCAATGGAGCGCAGCTCCGGCCACAGGAGGCCAGCTCCATGGCGAAAGGGAACACAATCTTTTCGCTATCCCGAGAAAGCTCACCGGCCTGTGTCTAGCGTACCGCTATATGTGCCGAGTTGAAACAGACGGTGTTGCTTCTCCGCTACAGCCGTCGGAGAAGCCCGTTTTAGCGGGGGACCACCGAACCCTGGGGTTGTTTTGTTGTAGCGCGCAGCGACGCGATTATCCGATGGCGAGAAAGGCTTAGACTCAAGTAAACCGCAAAGGTAGGCTCTTAGCAGCGACCTCTCCCGGGGGTGTTGAAACCCTCCCGCCTTGCAATTGCCTCGGAAATTCGGTCGGGGTCTGAGCTGGCACGGCAATTGGAATAAACCACTGCATGAGCCCGGCGAGGTCTGTCTTGTTTGACCCGATCCGAGGCCTGCTCGAACAGCAGGGCAGTAATGTCCTTTGGTTGCCCACCGGGCAAAGGGGGAGACATGCAAACTGACACACCACAAGTCGGCCCGTCCGGTATCAGGGTTTTCCTGGTCGAGGACAATGCTGAGCATGCCTTCATCGCACTCACCATCGTCCGCCAGCTTCTTGGAGGAATGGCTGAAGTGGTGGTGGCTGAAAGCGCTGACGAGGCTATCGGCCTTATTGCGCAGTTTACCGAAGGGGATCGGCCCGACTTGATTATGGTCGACCTCCGGCTTCCCGATGATGGCGGTTTCGGCGTTTTGTCAACTATTCACGAGAACAGCCCGTGCGCCAGGGTTCCGATCTTCGTTATCACCAGCTCCCTGTACGACCGGGATATCGCGCTCAGCTACGAGCTAGGAGCGTCGGCTGTCCTTTCCAAGCCTTTGTCGCGCGCCAGCTTGCGCGAGGAGCTTACCCGAGTAGGTGCCCTACCGCCGCGCGCGCTGCCTGCTTAAGGGGCAGCGACCGCCGGAACTCTCCACGAGTGGCACCGACCGCAGTGACCTAGACTGTGTCGGGGTGCTATCCCGAAAGGCGCCGTAGTTCCTCGGCGCTGTTCAAGGGCAGCGAGCCAACAAGCCGCATGCAATTCTGCGCCGCCCCCTTGGGCCAGTCCGGCGGCTTTGTTAAAATCATAAGTTGCTCTATTTTGGATGGCACTGCTTAGTATCCGCACTTTTCCGGACCCTGTGCTCAAACGGGCCGCGCAACCTGTCGAGAATATCGACGGCTCGCTCGCGAATTTCGTAGACAGCCTGGTCCAAACGATGTACGCGGCGCCGGGGCTGGGCTTGGCTGCGCCGCAGGTCGGCGATTCGCGCCGCGTAATCGTGTTAGACGTTGACCATGAGAGTCAGGGCAAACGCCTGCTCCGTCTGATCAACCCGCGTATTGTTGAAGCGCAAGGGTCGATTGTATGGCAAGAGGGGTGCCTGTCGGTACGCGACTTCAACGCCGACGTAAGGCGCGCCGCACGGGTTCTCGTCAAGGCGGTTACGCTCGATCAAAGAGAGATTGAAGTTGAGGCTGACGACGTGCTGGCGGTAGTTTTGCAGCATGAGATCGACCATCTCGACGGTAAGCTGTTTATCGACCGAATCAGCCGGATCAAGCGCGAGCTTTACCGCAAAAGGCTCGCCAAAATGATCAAGGAGGGCAAGACTGATGAGGAGCGGCCCTCCCCAGCTCGACTCTGAAAACAACGCAGATTCGCCGCTGCGCGTGGTGTTCATGGGAACACCGGCACTGGCGGCGGAGATCCTGGCGCGTCTCGCCGAAGCGCCGCCTGCCATACTGCACGTGGTGAGCGTTGTAACCCGGCCTGACGCCGAGCGCGGACGCGGCCTTTCGCTTTCGCCGAGCGAAGTCGCGCGGGTTGCCGGGCGGCTGGGTTTGCCGGTGCTCAAGCCTGAGAAGCTTCGCGCGGAGGAGTTTCTCGCCGCGCTCAGGGAGACCCGTCCCGACGTTATCGTGGTCGCCGCCTACGGACGGATCCTTCCTGCCGCGGTGCTGGAAGCGCCCCGGCTTGCGCCGATCAACGTTCACGCCTCCCTTCTGCCCCGTCATCGGGGAGCCGCACCTATCGAAGGAGCGATTCTTGCCGGCGACCCGGTAAGCGGAGTTACGATCATGCGGATCACTGACCGGGTGGACGCCGGACCGATCCTGCTCAAGCGCGAGCTGCCGCTTGCTGCCGACGAAACTCAGGGGAGCCTCAAGCAGAAGCTTGCCCTGTTGGGCGCTGAAGCGTTGATAGAGGCTCTCACGCTGCTCGAGCACGGCCAGCTTGACGAGACGCCCCAGGACGAGAGTCTTGCCACCTATACCAAACCTGTTCAGAAAGGCGACGCGATCATCGACTGGAACGCGCCGGCAGTTACCATCGAGCGGATGACGCGCGCATACAACCCGTGGCCCGTGGCGCGTACGACAATTGCCGGCTCGGAATTGCTCATCTGGCAGGCGAGCGTGGCCGACGAGGATTCGCATGAAGCACAGCCCGGTGCAGTACTGCGATTGAGCCCGCAGGTCACCGTTCAATGCGGACGCGGGCTGCTTACGCTGATCGAAGTGCAGGCGCCCGGCAGGCGGCGGATTTCCGCCGCCGATTTCGCTCGCGGCAAGCGCCTGACGGAAGGCGCGCGGCTCGCAACGTGAACGCGCGCCGTAAAGCGCGTGACGGCGGCGAAGTCTCATCGCTGGACGGAGCGGAGACCTTCCAAAACGTGGACGTCTCAGGGATCAAACGGCCTTGCGAGAGCCCGTCTGGCAGACCCGGTGAGCAGCCTCGCGGCGACGCGGCGCGCGGCGTAGCCGCGCGCCGCGTCGCACTGAACATCATCGATCGTGTCGAGACGCAAGGTGCATGGGCCGACGTGTTGCTCGGGCACCGGTTGTCGGTCTTCGAACCCGCCGACCGCCGGCTCGTTACGCGTCTGGTCCTCGGAACTGTCGCGTGGCGCGGCCGCCTTGACTACGAGCTTGGGAAGCTGGTCAGCCGCGCCTTGGAGAGCCTCGATTCGCAGGTGCTGAACCTTCTGCGGCTAGGTCTTTTCCAGTTGCGCTTTCTCGACGGAATTCCCGCTCACGCGGCCGTCGATACCGCCGTTCGGATCGCGAAAGAACAGCGCGCAACGCAGGCGGCTGCAGGGATGGTAAACGCGGTGCTGCGGCGTGCAGCAAAGACCACGCCTGTTTTACCCGCGCGCCAATCAGACGAGCTGCATTATCTGTCAATCGCTTATTCCCATCCGCGATGGCTCGTAGAACGTCTGGGCCAGTGGTTCGGAACGGCCGGCGCCGAGGGGTTGATGGCGTGCAACAATGCCGCGGCGCCTAACGTGGCACGCCTCAATTTGGCGAAGGGGACGCCCGCGGAGCTGCTGGCGCGCCTGGAGGCCGAAGGGATTCGCGTCGCGTGCCGCGGAATTCTGGAAGAAACCGTGATTCTGCAGGACGGCTCTGCACTCTCGTCGCCTGCCCGTAACGCAGGTCTGTTCCATCTCCAGGCCGAAGCGTCGCAAATGGTGGCACGGATACTGGCACCGCCGCTCGGCGCCACAGTTCTCGACAGCGCCGCCGCGCCAGGCGGCAAAGCGACCCATCTTAGCGAGCTGGTCGGGCCGCGCGGGCGCGTGGTTGCGCTCGACGTGAGCTTCAACGGGCTGCTGCGTGTGCGCGACCTCGCACGCCGCTTAGGCCATGGCAACGTCTTTGTAGCCCGCGCCGACGCGAGCCGCGCGCTTCCTCTTCGTCCCCAACGCTTCCGTCACGTGTTGCTCGACGCGCCCTGCACAGGTCTTGGCACGTTGAGGGAGCATCCGGAGATTCGCTGGCGGCTTTCACCAGACGACCCGGCCCGGCTCGGCGCGCTGCAGGCCGCGATGCTGGATCAGGTGGCAGAGGTCGTGGCGCCCGGCGGAGTCCTGGTCTACGCGGTGTGCAGCTTCGCGCCCGAGGAAACCACCGGCGTACTGCATCGCTTTCTGGAAAGCCACCGCCAGTTCGTGCTCGACGCCCA
>JAJYVB010000357.1 GCA_021792265.1 Deltaproteobacteria bacterium
GATGCCAGATTAGTCCGTGTCATCCGGTAAATCCAGTGGGGCGCCGGTCAAGGCAAACAGCCGCAACGAGATTTCCGCAAGCGCGGGCCGCCCGCAAGGACCTCGCGGCTAGGGACGCGGGCGGGCCTTAAGAAGCGTTTCCATGTTCGGCACGATCAGGGCGAAGCGGTCGGCAAGCGCCGCGAGCTCCGCGCGATGGACCATTGCAGCCGGAATCACTTCGCCGCCGACGTCGGGCAGGTCGCGGGTTGCGCAAGCAGACGCGAGCACTGCCGCCCCGATTGCGCGATCGAGCGCAGCGCGCACCGTCGAGCTGACGCACATATGGGTCATGAAGCCCGAAAAAATAACTTGCCGTATATTGCGCCGTTTGATTTCAGCTTCGAGCTCGGTCCCGGCGAAACTGTTTGGAAGCTTCTTGGTTAGCACCGGTTCTCCAGGCATCGGAGCCACTGCGGGCGCGATCGCGAAGCCCGGACCGCCGGGGTCGAACAACCCGCCCGCTTGCCCCTGATGCTGTATGTGAATGATCGGACGGCCGTTATTGCGTGCCCAGTTGAGCAGATGCGCCGCTTCGGCAAGCGCCGGCGCAGCGCCGGGCAGCGCAAGCATCCCGTCGACATACTCCATCTGCATGTCAATGAGCACAACGCCGACAGTTTCGATCGGCGCGAGAGCCGGCTCCACGCCCGCCATGGCCAGTAATGTCTTCGGTCGAGTCACGCCTGCACCTCAGTGGTTATGTTTCCGCTCGCGGGCGCGGGATGGCAAGATCCTCCTGCGTGCGCTCCTTGGGTGCAGTATCGAGCATCCGGACGGCGTCGGGCCCCAGCGGAGGACGGGTCAAAGGTTTCGCCGGCGAGCTTGGACTACGTCCGCTCTTTTGTAAAACTGCGAAGCTCTCAGCAATGGCACGCTTACGCAACGTTCAGCGATGGTGGAGCAAACCCGAGGCCCAGGCCCTTGTCGAGCGGGTGGCGGTTGGCCATGGCGACGTTGCGATGAGCGTGGAACCGCGATCGCTTTTCGGACGGACAGCGCCCCTGGAGGTCGAGCTCGGCAGCGGCAAAGGGGAGTTCCTGATCGAACAAGCGCTGGCGACGCCCCATCGCGACTTTCTCGGCGTCGAGCTCGACGCCGCGGTGGCGCGGCTGTTCGCGCTTCGTGCGGCACGGGCCGGATGCGTCAATTTGCGGGTGCTGCGGGCCGACGGCCGTACGGTTGTGAACCTGCTGCTTCCCGATCGTTCCGTAACTGTCTATCACGTCTACTTTCCCGACCCCTGGCCCAAGTTGCGCCACTTGAAGCACCGCCTCTTCAGTTCTCAATTCAGCAGTGGCCTGATGCGAACTCTTGCGCCGGGCGGCACGGTCTGCGTCGCGACCGACGTCGGCGGCTACGCTGGCGAGATGTTCGCCCAGCTAAACGCCGCGGGCTTACGGCGCATTGACGATTGTACGCCGGGAGGACGATCGACCGGTTTCGCGCGCAAGTACCTCGGCGCAGGAAAACCGGTCTTCGAAGCGTGCTTCGCCCTCAGCAGCGAGGTTTCGATGGAACAGCCAGCGCGACCGGCGGCTCACCCTTGATCCCCCGCGGCTTTTCGCCGCAGCGTTTGCGCCAGCCGGCTTGAATCCACCCGCTCTCAGCTGGCGGTCAACCTGCTTGCGAACCTTGCGCAGGTGCGGATTTGCGGTATGCTCGCCGCAGATCGGCACGACAAAGCGGGGGCCACTCTGCCATGCTGACCAGCGAACAGCGCGCGCAAATCACCAACGTTATTTTCCTCATGATGGAAAACCGGTCGTTCGATCACATGCTCGGCTACCTGAGCTTGCCCAACTCGGGCTATTCGCGTTGGGAACAGGTCGAGGGCGTCCGGCAGGCCCTGGCTAGCGGATACGCGAACCTGAATCCGGCCGGTGCGCCCGTTGCGCCCTATCCGCTGGACCCCTTCTGGAACTCGGCCTACGACCCGCCCCATGAGCGCGACTGGGTCGCCAAGCAGCTCGGCACCCCGTCCGCGCCGGGAAGGTTTCCCATGAATGGTTTCGTGGAAGCTTACTATGCGGCCAACGGCCACGCCGTCGAGCCGGGCGTGAGCGGATATTACGGCGCGAGTGAAGTTGCGGCGTTCGATTTCTTCGCCCGCAACTTCCTGGTCTGCGATCGCTGGTTCGCCTCGCTGCCGGCCAGTACCCAGCCTAACCGGCTGATGTCCTTAAGCGGCTATACCTTGCGCGACTACACCGGCAACGCCCCCGACGTGACCAACCAGCATCTCGTCTATGATTGGCTCGAAAAAAGGAGCGTCGAGTGGTCCGTTTACAGCGAGGGCTGGCCGTTCGTTTCCGTGATTCCTGACAGATGGTGGTCGGTACTCACCGGCTCGTCGTTTCGCGGATTAGCGGCGCTCAATCCCGCGACCTTGCCACCGGTCGCGTTTATCGAGCCGCGCTACACGAGCGAAGGCGTCGGCACGCCCGACGACGATCATTGGCCCACCAATATTTATCGCGGCCAGATCTTTTTGCACGACGTTTATACGAAGCTTTTTGGGCAGGGCGAGGCTTCCAGGAAACTGTGGTCCGGATGTGTGATGATCGTAACCTACGACGAGCACGGCGGTTTTTTCGACCATGTCACACCGCTTGGAATCGAAACGCCGCTGCCGCACGGAGCACAATACACCAAGCCCTTCGCGACCACCGGAGTCAGGGTTCCGGCCTTTGTCATCTCGCCTTTCGTGAAGCCGGGTTCGGTGAGCAGTGTGAACCTCGATCAC
>JAJYVB010000358.1 GCA_021792265.1 Deltaproteobacteria bacterium
AGTTCTTCGAAGTGCTGGGCGCCGAACTGGAGGAACGCGCCGAACGGAACCTGCGAGGCGGAAGTGCCGGAGGGTTGCTCGAGGCGGTGCGAAGCGGGACGCTTAATCCGTATCGCGCCGCACGCAGCGCGGTCGCCGACCGGGAGGTGTTCGCCCACCTTGTTGCGGACACCCCAACGAGCCGCGCAGACTAACGCTGATGGGCTTCTTGAGCGCAGAACCGGCCGGCAAACGCGAACCCAAGGGTCGCCTGCTGGCTGTCGGCGATATCCACGGATGCGCTGAGGAGCTGGCAACGATGCTCAAGGCGGTCGCACCGGCCAGCGGCGACACGATCGTGTTCATCGGCGACTACGTCGACCGCGGCCCGTCGCCCCATGACGCGATCGAGGTGCTTTTGACGGTCGAGAGCAGCGGCGCCGAGGTGGTCTTCCTCAAGGGCAACCACGAAGACATGATGCTCTCGTTTCTGGGGATGCCCGGACATTACGGCGAGTCGTTTCTGTTCAACGGCGGCGCCGACACCCTGGAAAGCTACGGGATTCATCACTACACCCCGGAACATGCGCTGGAGCTGATGCCTGAGCAACATCTAAACTTTCTCAAGCGCCTCGCCACGAGCTACCAACGTGCTCCTTTCTTCTTTGTCCACGCCGGCATCCTGCCGAGCGTGCCGCTCGATCAGCAGGTGGTCGAGGACATGCTCTGGATCCGCCATGAATTCATTCACAACCGCCATCGGTTGGACGCCACCGTCGTCTTCGGCCATACGCCGATGCGGGAGATACTGGTCGATTTGCCTTACAAGCTAGGTATCGATACGGGGCTGGTTTACGGCGGCAAGCTCAGTTGCGTTGACTTCACACAGGGCGTCGTCCATCAGGTGGCGCGCCGCAGCACTCGAGTGCGCTCGCGCGCCCTTAAGGTTCGCTAGCCCTCACTGTAATCGCTCCCGGAGGGCGAGAACTAAAGGTAGGAAGCCGATTTTAGCAGGGCGTCGTGCACCGATTGTTCTGAAATGCTGAAATCTGAGCTTTTTTCGGCACGCTGCCGAGGCTCTTTCTTAGGCGACACTCCCGGGTTACTCTAATTCGCCCGAAGGCGGCGTAGCTCAGTTGGTCAGAGCACGCGGCTCATATCCGCGCTGTCGCAGGTTCGAGTCCTGCCGCCGCCACCACCCAAAGCCCGAAACTTCCTTGGGCTCTTTTCGCAGTGCCACCAAACTGCCAACCCGCCGAACGCGGATACCGGTCAAGCTCGGGCAAGGCGCGGCCAAGGTGGCTCTCGCCCCCGATCGCGTACCGGCTGTACATCGTGGTAGCCCAACCCGCCACGGCCATCGCCGCGCTTCGCGGAATCGCGCGCTCGAAGTTGCGCGCGGCAGAGCGGTCTTGGTCAGACGCAGATGAATCACGCGCGCATCAAGCTAGATGTCGGGCCAAGTGGCACTTAGCGTCTCCATTTGGCGCGCCGCCCGCTTGACACCGCACGCGCGACCGAGGAGAAGAACGGACACGAGCGTTCAACGTAGGATCGAATGATGCGCTCTATCGTCGTTCGGAGGAGGGCAAAGAGGCGGCTCTGGTCCGCTGGCGTGGCTGCTTTTGCAGCATTGGCGTGTTGCGGTGTGGCTTACGCCGCCCGGACGAGCGCGATGGCAGAGGTCCACGCGACGATCAACCAGGCGCTCAAAATTCTCGCGAACCCCGCGTACAAGGCGGAGCCGGAAGCCAAGCGTGCCAAGCTGCGGAACCTGCTTGATGATCATTTCGATTTCGACGCCATGGCGCGTTCTTCGCTAGGGGCCAACTGGAAGAAGCTGAACCACGCGCAGCAAAAGCGCTTCGTCCAAGCGTTCCGTCGATTCATAGAACGCCACTATGTGAATATCGTCGAAGGCTATTCGGGTCAGAAGATCGAGTACGTGAGACAGAGCGCGGACGGACCCGGCCGGGCGGAAGTCTCGACGAAAGTCGTCGATCCGCGGCTTGCGACGCCGCTTGAAATTAACTATCAGCTCAAGCGGGAAAACGGAACCTGGATAACCTACGATCTTTCCATTGCGGGCATCAGCGAAGTTGCGAGCTATCGCGACGAGTACAACGACATTTTTCAACGCCAGGGATTAGCTGGGGTGCTAAGAAAACTGGCCACGGCGCAGTGAAGCCGCGGCACGAGGTGACGGTTAGCCGGTGACAATTGAAATTGCCGGGGCCGGCAAACGATTGTTGACTAGCCGAATTGCGCGCCGGATGCGTGTTACCAGGGTGTTGAAAACGAAGATCAGTGGGCACTTCGACGCGGTGAAATTCAGCACCCTGCGAAAAAGATGCCTTCCTCCCTTAATCTTCTCTCCCCCTGGGAGAGATAAGAGTGAGGGAGCGGGCTGCGGAAAACCTTTTTCCGCAGCCCGCTGGTGGGGTGTCCCGTTAACACCCTCAATAAAAACCGCCTTACGCAGTGCGTCATCCCGAGCGCCTGTGAATTTTTCCTGTCATTCCGAGCCGCCGCTGCGGCGCCCTGAGCGAAGCGAGAGGGGCCTCTGCAGCGAGGATCCCCGCTGCGGGGTGAAGCAAAACCGCCTTCGGCGGATTCCTCACTTCGTTCGGAATGACGTGCGAAGCGCGAAGGACGGCAAAAGAAAGCCGCTTCGCTGATGGCTCAGAATAAGATGTGAAATCGGAGCGTTAAAAATTTCACGAACTCTGAGCACAGCGGGTCTGCGAGCAGAGTCGAAGGATCTGCGCGGCATTCCTCGGCCACG
>JAJYVB010000359.1 GCA_021792265.1 Deltaproteobacteria bacterium
GCGCCGAGCGCGCGCTTCTAGGCGACGGAGCGAGCCGCAGCGCAATCCGTCATGAGCTATGGACCGACGTTCGCTATCGCGGCCAGTCATACGAGATCGAAGTCCGGCTGACGCCGAATTTTGTCGACGATTTCCACGCCCTCCATCAGCGCACGTTCGGCCACAGTTCGCCGAAAGAACCGGTTGAAGTTGTCAACCTCCGGCTGCGTTCACACGCCCGCCAGGCGTCGGTCCAGCCGCCGCTCCCACTACCTGGCGCCGCGCGCCGGCCTGCGCCCTTGGCCACCACCAACGTTCTTACCGAGAGCGGCTCCGTAAGCGCGCCCGTCTTCGCTCGCGACGCGTTGGGCGAAGGTACGACGCTCAAGGGGCCGCTTATCGTGGCCGAGATGAGCACGACCGGTTACGTTGCCGCGGATTTCACACTGCGGGTCGACGGGTTCGGCAATCTTCACCTGGAAACATGAGTAATCCCGGAGTACGCCGATGGCACTTGACGCTGTAGCCCTAGCCGTCATGAACAACCGTCTGGCAGCGGTTGCCGAGGAAATGGGGGTAGTGCTGGGCCAGACGGCTTTTTCGCCCAACATCAAGGAGCGCCACGACTTCTCATGCGCGCTTTTCGACGGTGGCGGAGAACTGGTCGCTCAAGCAGCTCATATCCCGGTTCATCTGGGCTCGACCCCGCTGTCGGTGCGCGCCGCTATCGAACGGCTGCGCCTTGAGCAGGGCGATATTGCTGCGGTCAACGATCCGTTCGCCGGCGGGACTCATCTGCCGGACCTTACGCTGGTCGCGCCGATATTTCTTGACGGGAACTCGAAACCCTTCGCGTACGCGGCCAACCGCGCCCATCACGCGGACATCGGCGGGATGGCGCCTGGCTCGATGGCGCTTGCGAGCGAGATCTACCAGGAAGGTTTTCGGCTGCCGCCGGTGAAAATCGTCGCAGCGGGCGAACCAAACCGCGACGTTATGGCGCTGTTCCTGGCCAACACCCGTGTCCCCGAGGAACGGCAGGGAGACCTGCGGGCGCAAATCGCCGCGCTCGCGGTAGGTGCCGATCGGCTGAAGGCGTTGGTGGCCGGGCAGGGGCGCGCGCACGTGGCCGAAGCGATGGCTGCGCTAAAGGACTATTCGGCGCGCCTGATGAGGGCGGCGCTGCGCCGGCTGCGGCCGGGGACGTATCGGGCCAATGACTTTCTCGACGACGACGGTTTTACCGACGACCCAATCGTCCTCAAGGTCGCCGTGACCATCGGCGGCGGGCGCGCAAAGGTCGATTTCACGGGTTCGGCGCAGCAGGTGCGAGGCTCGGTGAACGCCAACTATGCGGTCACGCTCTCGGCCACCTTCTATGCGATGAAGTGCCTGGCGGCTGAGGCGGTGCCGGCCAACGCGGGGCTGATGCGCCCGATACAGGTCTATGCGCCGCCAGGATCGGTCCTTAACGCGCTCCCTCCTGCAGCAGTTGCGGGCGGCAACGTCGAGACCTCGCAGCGAATCGTAGACGTTTTGTTCCGGGCACTGGCCAAGGCGGCGCCCGATAGAATTCCCGCGGCCAGCTCGGGATCGATGTCAAATCTGACGATGGGCGGATACGATCCCGCGCGCCGGCGTTACTTTTCCTACTACGAGACGATCGCCGGCGGCGCCGGCGCGTCGCCCAACGCGGACGGCGCCTCGGGAATTCATACGCACATGACCAACACCCTGAACACACCGATAGAAGCGCTCGAAGCGTACTATCCGATCCGCGTAACCGAGTACCGGATCCGAAACGGATCGGGCGGCCCAGGAAAACACCGCGGCGGCGACGGCCTCGTCCGCGAGATCGAGGCACTTTGCGACGCCAACGTGAGCCTGCTCACTGAGCGGCGCAAGCACTCGCCTTACGGCCTTGCCGGCGGCGGGCCCGGAGCGCCAGGCGCCAACTTTCTTGTCCGTGGCGCCAAACGGAGCCGTCTTCCGGGCAAAACCAACGTGCAGGTTCCTCCGGGCACGCGGATTAGAATAGAGACGCCGGGGGGCGGCGGATGGGGCCAGCCGCGCCGCGGTTAGCGAACGCGCCGGAAGTTGGCGGTCACGCGAAGATGGCAGAGAAGCAGTTCTGGTTCGGGGTCCACGGTGTCATAACCGACGGCCCGTGCATTCTCGTTCTAAGGCGAGCGCCCACCATGGCCTACGCCCCGTGGCAATGGGATCTGCCCGGCGGCCATCTCGCTCTGGGCGAAAGCTTCGAGCAGTGTCTGCGGCGCGAGGTCGCCGAGGAGACCGGCCTCGAAGTCGAGGTCGAGCGCTTTATCGGCCTTCATAAGGTTCCTGCCGACCCGTTTATTCAGGCGTTCTTCGCCTGCCGGCCGGCGGATGGCTGTTCAACGATAAGGCTTCGCCCCAACGAACATATTGAGTCGCGATTGGTAACGGTCGAAGCGTTGCGATCGATGGACGGCCTAATCCCTTATCTGAGAAGAATCCTCACGCTGGGAATGCTCGACCATCTCGCGGCGTAGTGCCGCTCCGGCGCGGCGCTGCATGGCCAAAAACGGGCCACCGTACTCTGCCGCTTGGTGCTGTGCGGCGTCGCCCACGAGGACCAGTTTAGCGTGAGCGCTTTCTACGTGCCGCAGAAGATCGCGCTCGATCCGGGGCTGCCGCTGCGCGCCCGTGACGTCGTGGCGCTTGGGCTCGATGGGGCGCGCCTGGGCCCGGCGCTGCCCTCGCGGGCGCGCGCCGCTCGGGT
>JAJYVB010000057.1 GCA_021792265.1 Deltaproteobacteria bacterium
CGGATTTACACGTTTGACGTTGGCCCTTTTTTCGAGAGCCCGGAAATCAAGGACCTTGGCGGCGACGGGAATCTTGAGTTAGTCGTTCCTGCGGACCTCACCGGCTATTATGGCATTCTACATTGCATGGCTCAGTGGCCGGTGATTTACGCCTGGACCGGGAGCACTTACAGTGACGTGAGCAGTCGCTACAAGAGCTACTACGAGCAGCAGCTCGCCTCGCTGAAAAAGGAAATCGCGCAGACCGAGGCGCGGAACGAGCGCGCAGAAAAGGCCTTGGCCGCGCAAGGCGCCGGGTCCGCAGGTGAGGCTGGCGGCCAAGGCTCCGGCTGGCATCCGCGCTTGTCAGGCGGGGCCCTCGCTGGGTGGTCTTGGGGGCCGTCACAGCCGCAGCCGCTGGCGCCTCCGGAGCCGGACAGGGCGGGACTGGACTGCGCCAAGGCAGAAGCGGCGAAGATGGAGCGCTTTCTCGGCATCTCGCGCGACGCCGGAATGGGCGACGCGATCAAATGGGCGAATAGCAACAATCCTGTTGACCGTGAGTTCGCCGCCGACGTGCTCGCCGACATCGGCACCCCGGAGGCGATCGAATACCTACACACACTGAGCCGCGATACAAACTCGGAAGTAGCCATGGCAGCAAAGCTCGAGCTCAAGCAGGTCAGCCAGGGACCGGTCAAACACACCGTCGATGTCGAGTCGGTGCCGGACGCCGGCGGAAAGCCGAGCCAATAATCGCAGCGACCTGCTTCCCTAGCGGCTGTCTACGAATATCAGCGGGCGAATGCGGGTCCGGCCGCACTCGCTTGCCCTGCGGCGGCTCGAGGGCGACAATGCGGATGTCTAGCCATGAGAAGCACAGATGTCAGTGGCGTGCTGGAAACGCCCCCGGCGCCGCATCGCGCGGCCATGGCCAGCCCTCGGTAGGTGACTTTTTCTCCCGGTACAGCACTAGCGTACTGTTTCTTGTTCGGCCTGCTCCACGGAATTCTGCCCGACGAGCACACTTGGCCGATCACGTTCAGCTATGCCGTGGGCGGCGCCAGCGGCCGGGCGGGAATTAAGGCAGGACTTTTCTTTTCGCTGGCCTTTACCGTGCAGCGCATGCTGGTTTCCGAGTTGAGCTACTTCGCGCTGGCGCCAATCATGCGCATTTGGACACTGAACGCTCCCGTTTACGCCTTGGTGGGGCTGGCGATGTTGGTGGCCGGAGTTGTCGTTTTACGCCGTGGCCGTTATCCGCACGTGCATCTCCTGGGCCACCATCACGAGGGCGGCGCCGCCGCCATGGAACCGGCTTCGCTGGTCCTTGGGCGTCATCATCAGACGCAGCACTCGGAGGTGGAGCAAACACCGCCGGCTTACTGGGCCCTGATCCATGGCTTCATAGCGGGGTTCGGCTTTGGCGCGTTTTCGCTGTTCGTCAACACCGTGGCCGCGCCAGCAATGCCGGCGTGGTGGATAGGTTTTTTGCCGGGATTTCTTTTCGGTCTTGGAACAACCACGGTACTGGTGGTCCTGGGATGGTTTTTCGGTCATTCGCTGCGATGGCTTCACGGCCTCGACGAAGCCGGAATCAAACGGGTCGGGGCGATGACTGGGGGGCGGACGCTTCTATACGGCGGCGCGCTCTACGCGCTTTTCGGTGTGGCGTCTGCGCTGAGCCCGCCCGACCTGCGCTCCTGGCTGACCGGTCGGATGCTGCTGGCCGTGTTTCTGCTGCTTGCTGCTTTGCCAGCGTTGTTGATCTCGCTGCGTGAAGTCCGGCTACCGCGGCATGAGGCCGCTGAGGCTGGCGACTGCTGCTGAGCGCCTACCTGGCGACGCCCGGAACCAGCCCCGTCATGCGCGCCGGCGGCTGCACGGATGACATCGGCCGGGCATGGCGCAGCCGCGGCTAAGCTCGGCGCTTTAGGTACGCGAGCGACTCGACGTTTCCTCTGGCACCGGTGAGCGGCGATTCGATTACGCCCATGACCTCTAGGCGGAGCCCACGAGCAAAGTCGACGAATTCTCGGACAACCCGGGCGCGCACCGACGGGTCGCGCACGATGCCGCCCTTTCCCACCTGCCGCCGGCCGGCTTCGAACTGCGGCTTGACAAGCGCGACGATCTCGGCGGATGCCGCGGCGAGCTTCAGTACCGCAGGCAGGACCAGGCGCAGGGAGATGAAACTCGTGTCTATGGTCACCAGGTCGGGCGGGTAGGGCAGATCCTCGGGGCGGCAGAAGCGGATATTGGTGCGATCGAGCACCGTCACATGTGCGTCGGATCGCAGCCGCAGGTCGAGCTGTCCATAGCCGACGTCGAGTGCGATCACCCGCGCCGCTCCCCGGCGAATCAGAACGTCGGTAAAGCCGCCTGTCGAGGCGCCCACGTCGAGCGCCTGGCGGGTGCGCACGTCGATACGGAAATGATCCAACGCGGCCAAGAGCTTGTAGGCGCCACGGCTTGCGTACTGCTCGTCGCCGCCGAGCAGGGTTAGAGCGGTTGCCGCGCTCACCCGCAGGTCTGCCTTGAGCGCGGTGTGGGCGTCGACACGGACGCGGCCCGCCATGATTAGGCGCTGGGCGCGCTCGCGGCTCTCCGCAAGTCCGCGCCGCACCATCTCAACGTCAAGCCGCCGGCGCGCCGTATCCGCCGCCTGCCCCATAGTGTGCAATTCTAACCCAGATTGCCCGATATTCTCGGGGACCATGGCATGCTCCGCGCAGCCTCGCGCCCAGCGTGGGCGGAACCCCTCCGTGCCTGCACGCCGTCTCAGCCGGCTGCTGGGAGCGCTTCTGCGCTCACGCGGCGGGATCTTTGTCGAGATTTTTTTCGGCGCCGAGTGCGGCCTGGTTTTCCAATGGCGCAGATTCGAGCTCACCCTTGGCGTTTTTCACCAGCACCTCGATCCGGCGCTCGGCCTGTTCGAGTTTCTGGTTGAGCGAGCGGAGCAGGGCGACGCCGCGCTCGAAGGCGCGAATGGACTCCTCCAAGGGCAACTGGCCTGAATCAAGCTGCTCGACTATTCCTTCGAGATCCCGCAATTCGTCCTCGAATTTTTTACGCGACTCCGCCATCGCTAATCTTCAAACCTCACGCCCGGTCGTGCGAGCAAAAAGCTTTCCCCGCCGAAGCCGGATTTCGAGATCCTGTCCAAGCGCGACCGCGCTGGCGTCCGTGACCGCGGTTCCCTCCCGAAGGACTACCGCGTAACCGCGTCCGAGCACCCGAAGCGGCGAAAGCGACTCAAGCGCAGCCGCGAGTCCCGTGATCACGCTGCGCTGTTTGACAAGGCTGGCCTCGGCGCTTGCGCCCAGGCGCTGGGCAAGCGCGGCAACGCGTGGCCGCTGCGGCGCAATTACCGTGCGTGCCGCCCGCTCCAGGAGCTGGACGGAAAGCCTTCCCAGGACTGACTCCAGGCTGCTCGTTCGAAGCTGCATTGCGTGTGCGAGCCTGAGCGTCAGCCGCGCACTTTGCTGGCGTACACTTGCTATGGCGTCCAGCGGCGGCCTCATCCGGGCGCGGAGCGCAGCGACGGTGCGGGCGCTCTCGCCAAGTCGGAGAGCAGTGGTGCGTTCAAGGCGTACTCCGGCATCGTCGAACCGCTGGCGAAGTTCGCGCATCAGGGCAGCGGAAGGCTTCAAACGAGTGGAAAGCAGACCAACCGCGTAGCGGGCCGCGGCGAGTGACCTCTGGCCGGCGCCACGCAAGCGGTTCGCACTATCGGCGACCTCCTGTTGCAAATCGCTCCAGCGGGGGACGACCAGGTGAGCTGCGGCGGTGGGCGTCGGTGCCCGGACGTCTGCGACGAAGTCGGCTATCGTGTAGTCCACCTCGTGACCGACGGCCGAAACGACGGGGATGGCCGAGCGATAAATGGCGCGGGCAACGACCTCTTCGTTGAAGGGCCAGAGGTCCTCGAGCGAACCGCCGCCGCGGCCCACTACGATAACCTCTGCTCGGCCATCGCGGTTGAGGTCGCCGATCGCCTCGGCGATTTCAGCACCGGCGCCTGAACCTTGGACGCGCGTTGGGCGAATGACAACGTGGAGGCCGGGAAACCGCTCGAGCATCACGCGCAGCATATCGCCAAGCCCCGCTCCGCCTGCCGCGGTAACGATTCCTACGGTTCGGGGCATAAAAGGGATGGGGCGTTTGCGCGCTTGGACGAACAGGCCCTCCGCTTCGAGCCGGCGTTTAAGTTGTTCGAAGGCGAGCTGCAGAGCACCGAGGCCGCGCGGTTGCGCTTCGTCGGCGTAGAATTGCAGCGCCCCGCGGCTCTCGAACAGCCCGACCCGCCCGTATACCAGAAGCTCCGCGCCGTCGGCGATTTGGAAACGCAGGCGGCTGGCCGCAGAACGGAACATCACAACGCTCAGTGCTGCTCCAGCATCCTTGAGCGTAAAGTAAACATGCCCCTGCGTGCTTTGACGGGCGTTGGAGACTTCGCCCACGACCCAGCAGGAGTCAAACTGAAGCTCGAGCGCCTCGCGCACCATCCGGACAATTTGGCTGACAGTGAGCGGCGCGGCAGCCCCGAGCCGCGCTTCGGCACGCTCCTGCATGGCGAAAAACTTAGCAGAGCGCGGGACTTCGACCTAGCGGACGGAACCGCAGGCCAGCGGCCGCCCGCGCTCCGCCGACGGCTGCTGCCCCTCAGGGCCGCGCGTTGGCTGCCACCTTCGTGGAGGTATGGTTGCCCTTCAGGAGGGCGGCGTATTTGCTCCAATGATCGAGAATGTAGATCGCCCTTTGAAGCTGAGGGTCGTCGGCAGGTTTCACCTCGTGGCCACCGGCCGCGACGGGCTTGTGATTTAGCGAAGCTCCGCCGCCCGGTGCTGTCTTCGATGGCTCGGCCGGCGTCGTGTTCGAATTGCCTGACGGCTTGGACGGACTTCCGGGCTGGCCGTTTTTGAAATGATGAAGCAATTCGTCCTCGCGGACCTCGGGGTTCGTTTCGAGCGACGTGTCGGGCTCAGCCAGAATCTGTGCAAGCGTCAACTTGGGCGGTTCGACCTTCACGTCGGGCGTGATGCCGACCGCCTGAATCGACCGGCCGTTAGGGGTGTAGTAGCGCGCCGTGGTAAGCCGAAGCGCAGCGTGGTCGTCGAGCGGGAGGATGGTCTGCACCGAGCCTTTGCCAAAACTCTGCGTGCCTTCGACTATGGCGCGGTGTTGGTCCTGGAGGGCACCGGCCACGATTTCGCTTGCGCTCGCGGTGCCGCCGTTGATTAGCACCACCATCGGGTAGAAGGTGAAGTTTTTCTTCACATGGGCGAAAAATTTCTGCTGCTGGCTGGGCAGACGCCCCTGCGTGTAAACGATCAGGCCCCCGTTGAGGAATTCGTTGGAGACCTCGATTGCCTGGTTCAGAAGGCCCCCGGGATTGTCGCGCAGGTCGAGCACCAGTCCTTTGATCCTGCCGTGATGGCTGTCCTGGGCCTTGTTAATCGCCCGGCTAAGGCTCTGTCCGGTGCCTTCCTCGAAAGTGGTGATGCGGATGTAGCTCAGGCCGTTCTTGAGGGATTTGCTCTTGACGGACCGGATACGGATGATGTCGCGTTTGATCGCGACCGCGAACATTTCAGGCACGCCCGCGCGATGGATGGTAAGGGTCACCGTGCTGCCCTTGGGTCCGCGCATCAATTTGACCGCGTCGGTCAGACGCATATCCCTGGTGTAAGCGTCGTTGATCTTGATTATCTCGTCGTTGGCCTTGATTCCGGCTCGGTAGGCAGGGGTGTCCTCGATCGGCGCCACAACGGTGAGCACGCCGTGTTTGATGGTTATCTCGATGCCCAGGCCACCAAAGCTGCCGCGAGTCTCGACTTCCAGGTCCCGGTAGAGGTCCGGCGTCAGGTAGGCGCTATGCGGGTCCAACGAGGCGAGCATTCCGGTGATGGCGTCCTGGACCAGCTCTTTGGTGGTGACCGGCTTGACGTAGTTCTTCTTGACGATGGAGACCACCTTGGCGAAAGTCTCAAGTTCCTGGTACGTGCCGTCCGAAAGGGCCTGGGCGCGCCTGACCGAGATATCGCCGATGAGCAAAACACCCACCGCCAGGAGAACGCCCAGCGTTAGAAGCCATCTGTTGCGTTTAATTACCGACATTGCCGACCTGCCATTGCCCGATAAGGGTTGAAAACTCGCCCCAGGGGCGGCTGCGGCGGCCTCGCGCCGCTAAGCCGCCTTGGATGCGAGCAAATCCTCCAACGCTGCACGGATATCGCTTCGCGACCAGTCGTATGCGCCCATGTGGTGGGCGACGATGCGGCCCTGCTGGTCGATGATGAAGGTCTCAGGGACCCCGCTCACACCGTACTTCTCGCCGACTACGTTCTCCGGGTCCAGAAGTATGCGAAAATGATAGCCGTTGCGGGTGATGTAAGGAGCCACCGCTGCCTTGCCCTCAGTGTCCTCGCTGACGCCGAGGATGACGAAATTCTTTGTGTTCTTAAAATGACTGTAAAGGGACTCAATTGAAGGCATTTCCTCGCGGCATGGCCCGCACCAGGTCGCCCAGATGTTGAGGAACACCACCTTGCCGCGAAACGAGCTGAGCGACACCTTGTTGCCTGACAGGTCCTTGAGCGTGAACGGTGCCGCCATCTGACCCGTTGCCGGCAGAGACTCCCCGGGCAGGGCGTCCGGGCGCATGCCGGAAGTGTCCGAGGCGACCCGTGGTCCGCTGAATTCATACAGACCAACCACGCCGAGCCCAGCGATAAGAATCAACACTGCGAGCCAGGAAAGGAAACTGCTACGATTGCTCATTCGACTCTCGC
This sequence comes from Deltaproteobacteria bacterium, assembly GCA_021792265.1. Taxonomy (GTDB): domain Bacteria; phylum Desulfobacterota; class Binatia; order Binatales; family Binataceae; genus JAJYVB01. The sequence goes on from JAJYVB010000057.1 coordinate 6,774, forward strand.
TAATGCCACGCCCGGGCCGGCTCCCGCTGGCTGTCTGTAACTGTCTGCCCGCGGCCGCCAAGCGCCAGGGCTGCCGTCCCCAGCACTATCATCACGGCGGCTACGATCTGTGCCTCTGTGAGCCCCAGGACAACGCGCGGATTAACCCGTACGAACTCGACCAAGAACCGACTGGCTCCAGCCAAAACAAGGTAAAGGTAGAAAATACGCCCTTCAGCCTGGACCCTTCTACGCATTGACCATAGCACGGCGAAGACCGCCAAATACAGAATAGTTTCGTAGACGGGCGCAGGCTGCACACGCACGCCTGGATAAAAGCCCGAAACCAGGTTGCCGTGACTGTCAAGCTTGAGAACGGTCTGTGCGTTCCAGCCGACGATAGCGCGAGGATAGGCCATCGCCCACGGCAGCTTGGACGGTAGACCCCAGTCGCCGTCGCCCGAAAGCTGGCATCCCACGCGTCCCAGTGCCTGTCCGATTGCCAGGGCCGGAGCAGCGATGTCAGCCGTGGTCAGAAAACGGACCCCATAGCGGCGCGACACAAACGCCGTAGCAAGGATGCCGCCGATGAGGCCGCCGTACCAAACGAAGCCTGACCCCGACAGAAGCATTGTCTTCGGGTCGGCTAAATAGGCCCCCAGGTTGTTGGCGATATCGAGCAGTCGCGCGCCCGCTAAGCCGGCAATCGCCGCCCACAACACCAACGACGACGCATAATCGGTCGGGATCCCGCGGCGCCGGCATTCCAGCATCACGACTATGTCCGCCGCGATGAAGCCCAGCGCCATCATCAGGCCGTAGCTGTAAATCGTGAACGGTCCGATGCGCATTAAAACCGGTATCATGATGCTCCGTTTCTCATAATATGATAGCGGACCGGGCCGGGTATGGGACATATCGATTGGGCAGAAGTGCCCAGCCCGTAGAGCGCGGGTTGAGCCAACGAAACCGGTCCGGGCACACTCCAACTGAACCGCTCAGACGGGCAAAGCCTAGCTGGGCGTTGAGAACCTGGAGATTTCGACGCCGCGGAGATATTGATGCTCAACGCCCTGCGAAAGAAAAACGGCTTCCTTCCTTTAGTTCTCTCCCTCGGGGAGAGATTACAGTGAGGGGAGCGAGCGGATTGTTTAGCTGGGAGGGCGCGGAATGCGGGCGGTTGTTCAGCGTGTAAGCCGAGCAGAGGTGCGCGTCGGCGAGCGGCTGCTTGGGAAAATCGGCCGGGGTCTCGTGGTGCTGCTCGCCGTGGCGCGCGGCGATAGCGAGAAGGATGCGGACTATCTGGCGGACCGCATCAGCGGCCTGCGGATCTTCGCCGACGAGCGCGGCCGGATGAACCTGTCGTTGCGCCAGATCGAAGGTGCAATGCTGGTAGTCTCGCAGTTCACGCTGCTGGCCGACGTGCAGGCGGGACGGCGGCCATCGTTCAGCGCGGCAGCGATACCCGAAGAGGCACGGCCGCTCTACGAGCGGTTCTTGTCGATAGCGTCAGAGGCCGGTGTTAAGGTGGAAAGGGGAGAATTTGGCGCAATGATGGCGTTGGAGCTGGTCAACGACGGCCCGGTGACCATCGTCGCCGACAGCCAAGGCTGCAAAGGGCATGGCGAAGGCCGGATTTTACACGATTGAGTCAGATCGGATCGCGTTTAGACGCGACGGCTATTGGTACAGCGGCAGCGAACGGATCGAAAACGCCCGCATCGCCCTGCTGTTCAGCCGCGGCCTGCGGCGCGCATCCGACGGAAGCTATTATCTGCAAATCGCCGAGGAGCGTGCCCCGGTTGACGTCGAGGACACCGCTTTTGTGGTGCGAACGATCGAGGACGGCCCGGGTGGATGGCCGCTCCTGGTCCTGAACGACGGCGAGCGCGAACCTCTTGACCCAAAAACGCTGTCGGTTGGCCCGGAGAACGTCCTTTATTGCACGGTCAAGCACGGGGAGTATCGGGCGCGCTTTTTACGGTCCGCCTATTACCATTTGGCCCGCCTCTTCGAAACTGAAGACGACGGCAGGTCCTTCCTGGTTATAGGGTCGCAACGTTACGAAATCGAGTTGCAGAGTCCGGGTGGAAGCGCTGCCGAGACGCTGCGCTCATGAGTGCTTGCGGCGCTGCGCCCCGGCAGCGATCCTCTCGGGTCGCGACGGCCGACGCCCTGCTCACTGCAGTCTCCTGTCCGACGGTCAACGTGGTGCTCGTGCGGCCGCAAATCCCGCAGAACAGCGGCTCGATCGCCCGTCTGGTTGCGGCGGTCAAGGGCCGGCTTCACCTGGTAGGGCCGCTGGGATTTTCGCTCGAAGATCGCTACCTGAAACGCGCCGGTCTTGACTACTGGCCGCTGGTTGATCTGCGAACCTACAAAAGCTGGGGGGAGTTTTTGAGAGCTCATCGTGATTGTGATCTCAAGTTATTTTCGGTGCACGCCGGGCAGTCCTACCTGAACGCACGTTACAGCGTGGGCGATTTTTTGGTCTTCGGAAGCGAGACGCGCGGATTGGGTCCCGCCTTGCTGAGGTCGCGGCCCGGCTTGTCCTACCGAATCCCTATCCTACAGCCCGGCGTCCGCAGCCTGAATCTATCCAGCGCGGTCTCGATTGTCGTCTACGAGGCTCTGCGGCAGGCCCGTGTCGTCTAAGGTTGTCGCATACCGCGGAAAAGAGCGAAGATGAGTATTCCGAGTCAGCTTATCGGAACGCCGGGCGTTTGCCGGTGACAAGACCACAGGGAGGGGCAGGTCATGAGATGGCTTTTCGCTACCGACGGTGGGTATTCCAACCTCGTGCTCAGGCTGGCGGTCGGGGTCGTGATGTTCGCGCATGGTGCGCAGAAGGTGCTCGGATGGTTCGGCGGCGCGGGATTCACCAAGTCGCTGAACGCCTTCACCAACGGGATGCATCTGCCGATGGGGATTGCGCTGCTGGTGTTCGCGATCGAGTTCCTGGGCGGAATTGGACTGATCGTGGGCCTTCTAAGCCGGATTGCCGCTTTGGGAGTGGGCGTCGAGATGGTAGTTGCCGTCCAGCGCATTCATTTCGCCAACGGTTTCTTCATGAACTGGTATGGCAATCAGAAGGGCGAGGGCTTCGAGTATCACATCCTGGTGATCGCGATATGCCTGGCGATACTTTTCAGAGGGTCGGGAAGGCTTTCACTCGATCGAGCGATCGCTAGCGCGATGGGTGGCACGGCGGGCTGATTGGACGGAGCCGGCCGGTGCCGGCAAGAACGAGCGCGGTCTGCCGATCCGCACACAACGCGGTTCAGAAGACGTCTTTGTGGCCGGGTGCTCTACGAGCCCGGTTGGAGCAGCCGCTGAGCACTCTCCCATAGCCGGCGTGCCACTTGACCCGCGGGCTGCGCAAGTGCCAGCGCGGCGGATTGTCCCGCCCATGCCTGCAGCCGATCGATGTCGTTGTTCTTGACCGCAAGCTCACGCATTGCCTGTGTGAGGCCGCGCTGCACGGGATAGCGAGCCGGCGGCGGTGCATCCGGCGCTGATGCGGCGCGTGCATAGGCCGTAGCGATGCTGCGTCCGGCACGGCCGGAGAAGGCTCGTGTCACCAATGTCTGCTCCGGCAGCGTCCTGCCGATCGCGTCCGCCCAAGCCGGCGGCAGCTTCGCTTCGGGGCAGCGCAAAAAGCCCGTGCCGATTTGGACTGCCGACGCGCCGAGTATCAAAGCGGCTGCGACACTTCGTGCGTCTGCGATGCCACCGGTCGCTATGACCGGTACGGTTACCGCATCCACGACCGCAGGCAGCAGCGAGAACAGCCCCACCATCTCGGCCTCGGCCTTCGCGGCGTCGAAAGCGCCACGATGCCCGCCGGCCTCCATGCCTTGGGCGACGACCGCATCGGCGCCGGCGCCTTCAGCCCGTTTTGCCTCGGTTACTGTCGTCACCGTCGCAAACCACTTGATGCCCCGCACCTTCATTTTTTCGACAAAGCTGGGTGGATAAACACCCATGATCGATGAAATGACCGCGGGTTCGACCTCGAGCATCGCATCACACTGCGCCGCGAAGTCTGGCGGCTTCGCGCCACCGGCTTGAGGCGCGACCTCGGGGCCCCATCTGCGGAGAAACGCGCACACCGCTCTTTCGGCCGCGGCGTCGCGAGCCGGAGCGGGATCGGGAATCCACAGATTGAGCTGGAAACCGCCGTTGCTTCCTGCTCTGACCTCGGCCGCCCAGTTCTTGATCGCTGCCGGTTGCATCAGGAGAGCGCCGCAAGCTCCGAGCCCGCCGGCATTGGCGACAGCGATGGATAGCGGGGGCGGGCACGCCCCGGCCATCGGCGCAAGCAAAATTGGGATGCGAAGATCGTATGCTGCGCAGAAATCGTTCGCACGAACAAGCGCAGGATGCAGTGCCGGCATGATCGCAACCTGGCTCCAACCAAGCGGGCAGCGCCCCACCTTAACGGGCCGAACCTACGGGCTCAGCTCATGAAGAGCGTCGCTTGCCGTTATGTTCGCCTTCATCGAGCCACTGGCCGCAAGCCGTGTCGGAAACCATCCGCAGGCTCGGCCCGTTCTCGTCCAACGAGACTCCCGATTTGCATAGCGTTCCTTCAGCCGGTGCCACCAATGTTTCCGGGCGCGCGCAATCGGTAGTGCACTATCAAAACCGAGACCAAAGCCCGATCTTGCAGCGCCACGCCGTTAGGCGGCTTTGTGCCGATGGCCTGACCCGTCTTCCTTGCGGACCGTAAAGCGCTTTTCGAGGTGCCCCAACTTTTCGACCACGCCGCCGTACTCCAGTTCGCTGTACGGCAGCATCGCCGGCCCTGAAAATCCCTGCTGGCGGATCTCGGCGGCTTTCTGGGACACGTTGTTGCGCACCCAGTCCCAGAAGGGATGGTCGAAGACGTCGACGGGCTCGGTGAATTTGCCCTCGTGGACGCAGAAGGCTGCGCCGGTGACCACGGGCGGACCGTCGAAGAACGAAATCGTGGAATTGAGCTTCACGGGCATCAATGGTCCGTTGTGGCTGCCACGCATCGTTCCCGCGACGTAATGGCCCAGCCGATAGGGCGACAGGACCTCGCCGGTTGCGGGGAAGTTGCCCTGGGTGCGAACCAGAGCGACGGGGTCATCCTTGCCGGTATAGGTGCCCGCGATGTTGTGCAGGCGCGAGGTCGAGACCACCGCCGCAACATCGCCTGTCGCGCGGGCCCTGATTGACTCAACTACGAAGCGCTCATTGTCGCGCAATAGACAGGCGATATCGTAAAGCTCCTCGGGGGCGTTAAGCTCGATAACGCGGTCGCCCTCGGTGTGATTCACGTCCATTATCGTGAAGGTAAAGCCGTGCGCCATCTTGGGCGAGAGCAACAGACCGGCGCAATGCATCGGGTCGGCAAAGGCGAGGTAGAGAGGCAGGTTATAGGCGCCCGGGTCGGTCTTGTCGGCAGCGAAAAACACGAACGGCTCGCCTGGGCGCTCTTCGAACTCGAGCTCGCATGAAGCCGGTCCCAAACCCCGCACGTTGCCCGAGAATGCTTCCTTCAGCAGATCCTGTCCGGCTCCGTAAAGTCCCTGGCTCTTGGCCTCCTGAGTCCCGGCCATGAAAGCGTCCCAGGCGAGTTCGTGGACCTTCGAGTCGTCAATCCCCCGTTCGTGCGACATCAGTAAGGCGACGTCGTCGCCGGTCGAGCTGACGTAGCAGTCGATCAGGAGTTTCTTTCCCCGCTCCCGGACAAACTCCTCGACGGTTCCCTTGAGCTTTGCGCTGGGCTTGATATGCCCTCCAATGGACCCGACGTCGGCCTTAATTACCGAAAGCGTAATCTTCATTGGCGCTCCTCCCTAACAGTCTTTCCGTTGACAAGGTTGGTATGTCGCGGGCGAATGACGTCGAGGGCCTATACTCAGTTTTTGGGTATGAAACGCGCGGAGCAGCCGCCCGGTGCACATCCGCAATGCCGGTGCGGCCCTGCTCCCACCTCATAACCGAGTTCTTCCAGTCGTTCCCTTGTTACCCATCGAGTTCCACCAGGTAGATGAGTGTCGCAATGGGCGCACAGCATGACCTCTTCTGCATTCGCCCCCAACTCGACGCAGACGAGCACATCTTTACCACACCGATCGCACCAGGCAACGGGAAAGTGCGACAACTCCCCACCAGACTCGGCCATCGAGAAATTATACGATCGCTGCAAAACCTATGGAAACCGGAATCCGTGCCGACCGGGTGCCGGACGCTGGCGGCGTCTGTGGCGCCGAGAGGCTGGCGCGACGTCTCGACGGCGGGACGGCAGGCGGCTTCACGTTCCTGCTAAGCTCGGTCGAACCGCTGCGCACGCGCACGGGATGGGCACGGATCGATCTGGCCGTTCGGGACAGGACCGGGCGCCGTTCCATCGAGCCGGTAGTCACAGGGATTGTCAGCGCGGGTGGCCGAGGGGTGAAGCCGTGGGTCGAATGCCGCCTGTCCGGGAGCGTCGAGATGGAGGGTGGTGCGTGGTTGGACGCCTACCGATCGGGTCTGGTGGCTGCGGCCCTCAAACTTCTCGCCGACTGTATCGCGCCGGGGGGCCATTTGATGGTTGATTACGAAAGCCGGGGCCATGACGAGACGCTGGCCGCATTGGCGCGGCGCGTTCCGCCGGCAGCGACATTGCTTGGCGCTCTGATGGTCGATGCCGGCTTTATCGGTGGATTCAAGGACTGGTACTTCGCCGAGGGCGGGCACGAGGGACCAAGGAAGTTGCAAGCCGAGAAGCCACCGGACGCAAAAGCCGCGCGCGCCGCCTTAGGGCGCCGATGCGAGGAACTGCGGGAGTTTCTAGGTCGGCCGATTCAGGCCGAGCCCGCTCGCCGGCAAATTATTGTTAACGCCCGCAGGCGTGCCGCGCGGCTGTTGAGCCGGCTTGAGGCTACTCCGGCGCCCCGGCGGTAAGGCAGGTTCGAAAGGGAGCCCGGGTTAGTCAGGGGTTTGCTCCGTTTCAACACCGTAGCGGCTGCGCACATACTCCAAAGCTGACTCCCTGGTCGCGAGTGCTCCGTCGAGCTGAAGTTCCTCGACTTCCCTCAGGATGGTCTT
>JAJYVB010000058.1 GCA_021792265.1 Deltaproteobacteria bacterium
ACGCTCTGCGGGGCGTTCGGCGTTGCCGTGGACAATGTGGGCAACGTGTATGTAACCGACACCTATAACAACCGGCTGCTCGAGTATGACCAGCCGGTGACGCCCGGCGCAACCCCGCTGCCCACCACGTCAGCCACGACCACGGCGACGGCTACGTCAGGGCCAACGGGGACCCCTACGGCCAGCGCGACGGCATCGGCAACGCCAACTACCACACCCACCGCAACCGCAACATCTACCCAGACCGCAACGCCTACTCCCACGCCGACTTTCCCCGCGCCGCTCGCCTTCGAGCCAAAAAGCTTGCACTTCCGCCCTCAGATTCTCGGAACTGTCGGGACTACGAGCGCCGAGAGAAACGTAGTGCTGATCAACCGGCTTGGTGTGAGCACCTCCGCCATTACTATCTCGGAGACTCCGCTGGATTATATAGAAACCGACGACTGCAGCGCCGGCGTCGCCCCTCATTCCAAGTGCACAATTGCGCTTCGCTTCAAGCCCACGGCAGTGGGTGCGCGCCCGGGCCGGCTCACGATCTACGATAACGCGCACAACAGCCCGCAGACTGTTACTCTGAGCGGCCGCGCCAGACCTGCTTTCGCACATATGAAGCCGCGCCGTCTCGCTTTCGGAAGGGTACCAGCCGGACAAAAAAGCAACTCAAAGACCGTAACGGTCATCAATTCGTTCGTGGTACCTGTCAACCTGAGCGACCCAGGCGCGGACGGACCTTATCAAGTCCTGTCAACCACCTGCGGCAGCATTCTGCTCGCCCGCTCGACCTGCACGGTGAGCGTCGTCTTCTTCCCGAAGACGACGGGCCGCCAGCCGGGCAAGCTGAACCTGACTAGCGGACCTGTAAACCGTCCTTCGGCGGTCCAGCTCGGCGGTACCGGCGGCTAATCGCACGCCGCAGACAACGCCCGCTCCGGCCAGCCGTCGTTTCTGGCCAAATCTCAGCGGCGCAATCGAGCATATAGCGGCCGACACAATGTATTGGCTACGATTAAAGCAAAGCGCAAGCGCGCCGGCTCGTTGCCACGCGCATTGCGTTTTGGCCTCGCGATGATGTCTGGTCATAAGTGGGGTATTCGCCGGGTTCGCGGGTCAGGCGGAGGATGTTCGCGACAGCGATACCGGATAGCAGCGGCCGCAGGTATGGTTTCGTAGCTTTCGCCAAGGATTTAAACGTTGTCCCTGCAGAATGAGGCGGCTGCGCGGGCCGCTCGCGCCGAGGCAGCTCAGCAAAGTTCGGACTCACGCCAGCAACTGAACCGAAGGCTCGTGGCCGCCGCGGTTCTGTGGTTGTTGCTCGTTGGCGTTGTTGCCCTGTTGGAAAGCGTCACCACGCGGAAACCAACTGTTTTCCAGTGGTGGAAGCCGAACGCCTTTCCAAGGATAAAAGAACTCTGTGCTATCGCAATCTTCACGGTCACCTATTTTGCAGTAGCGATCGGGCGACTCCCCGGTTTTCGAATCGATCGGGCGGGTGCAGCTTTTGTTGGGGCGGCCTTGATGGTCACCCTCGGCGTACTGCCACTGAGAGACGCCTACCGGGCGATCGACTGGGACACTATCACGCTTTTGCTTGGCGTAATGATCGTAGTCGCCAACCTAAGGATTTGCGGGCTGCTTCGCTTCGTGAGCCGGTGGATCGTCAAGCGCGCGCAACGTCCGATTACGATGCTCGTCGCGATTGTCATGCTTACGGGATGCCTTTCGGCGTTCCTGGTCAACGACGCCATTTGCCTGGCAGTGACACCGCTCGTGCTCGAGCTGGTCGTTCAGGCCAAGCGGAATCCAGTCCCGTACCTGCTGGCAATTGCGATGGCGTCAAATATCGGCAGCACCGCAACCATCACCGGCAATCCTCAAAACATGATCATCGGCAGCGTTTCGCACATAGCGTACGGCCAATTCGCAGCGGCTCTGTCGCCTGTCGCGGCCATTGGCCTGATCCTCACCGTTTTACTGATCTCGGTGGCCTACCGGACCGAGTTCTGGACCCGCGACCGGCTGATGGACGACTTGCCGCCCGCCTGCGCGAGCAAGCCGCTTATGGTCAGGTCGGCAGCGATCTCTATAGCGATGGTTGCCGCGTTCTTTTTTGGCGTCGTGCCCGCGCGCGCGGCCGTTGGCGCAGGTGCGGTGATGCTGCTGACTCGCCGCGTAAAGTGCGAGGCGGTCTACGAGGAGATCGATTGGACGCTCCTGCTGATGTTCGCGGGGCTCTTCATCGTGGTCGCCGGACTCGAAAAGAACGTTATGACTCCAGGGCTGATCGCGGCTATTGGCCGCCTTCGCTTGGGAAGCGTTGCGGTTCTCAGCGCCATCACCGCTCTCCTATCCAATCTAGTCAGCAATGTTCCCGCGGTTTTGGTGCTTAAACCGCTGGTGGAAACTCTGCACAACCGGCAACAGGCGTGGCTCACAATCGCGATGGCGTCGACGCTTGCCGGAAATTTCACCCTGATAGGGTCGGTGGCGAATCTGATCGTCGTGCAGCGGGCCCGCGCACACGGCGTTAGCATCAAGTTCTGGGACTATTTCAAGACAGGAGCGCCGCTCACTCTCATGACGCTCGCGATTGGGATCCTGTATCTGTAGCCGGCGCGAGCGCGGCCCGAAGAGAGCCGCGCTCGCACCGAGACTCATTAGGGCAGCAGGCCTGGTGGAACGGGCGCCACGGTCCAACCCGTGCCCGTCTTGCGTGGCTGCTCGGCCATCCTGGTCGCTTTCACCTTCACGCAAAGGTCCTGGTTGAAGCTCACCGTATCGACGTAGTCGAAGTTGAGCGGCAGCAGCCACTCGAAGCAGACGCCTTTTTCGGACTGGCTCGCCACGGGCAGATGGCGTGACCAATGGCCGCCGCCGCTGCCAACCGCTATTACCTCGGGATGCACGCACTGCGAGACTCTTACCCGTCCCTTAGCCGTTACGCCTGTGCCCGCCGACTCGATCTCGATCCAGTCGCCGTCCGCGATGCCTTTCTTGCGGGCGGTCTCGGTGTTCATCGTAACGTTGTACACGTAGGGATCGATGCGCGAAATCTCGTCCAGCCACGGGTTGTTGTAGGTCGAAGTGAAGGTGTGGAAAGGCACCCGGTAGTAGAGGCAATACAGGTCGAAGTCCTTGCGGGGCTCGACATGCGACTGGCACGGTTTCCAGTCGGGCAGCGGCTGAAAGTCGGAGGTCTCGAATTCCTGGATGCCGCATTCCTTCTTAACCCGCTCGATGTCCTCGCCGGCGGTCTGCAGGAACTCGAAGTAAATTGGCGCCCGCACTTTGACGAAGGGCGCCCAGTACGTCTCCTCGACCTTTTTCGGCCAACTGAGCACGCCATGCTTCTTGAACCATTCCAGGCCGCGCTCGGGGCCAAACAGGGACTTGTACCTGCGGTCGATGACTTCCTCCCAGGTGTAGGTCTCGTTGGGATCGAGCAGGTAGGGCTCGTGCAACCCGTAGAAAACGTTCATCACTGAATACATGTCGCCCAGCATCCCGGCCCGGCGCGCAAGCTCCAGGAGCATCTCCTGCGCCGGACGCCGCTGATACATCGGCTCCACGATCGGTTGCGCAACGGTGGAATGCCACCATCCCGTGGGCACAATGCTGTGCATCGACTCGAGATAAATGTCGTGCCGTTCAAGGTACGAGGCGTCGGGCAGCATGATGTCGGCAAGCTCGGCGGACTCGTCCAGAAAGATGTTGAAATTCACGACGAAGGCGCCGCGAAGGGCTCGCTCCATGACCCGCGGATCGGCCAGTGTCGTGACCAGGTTGCTGCCGGTCTGGATCACCATGTCGACCTTGTATGGTATGCCGTACTTCTCGGGCTCCAACATCCCAAACGGGATGAGCGGCGAGCAGACGCAGACAGTGGAGACCAGGTCTTGGAAGTGAGCGGCCTCGGGCTTGCGCGACTGGCGTAGTGGGAGTGGCGGGTCGGGCGTTACCCAGGCCCCGGGCGCGCACAGTCCGTCGCGATCCGCGAACGGGCTGTAGGCCGGACGGCCGGTTTCGGGAAAGCCAAGCGAGCGGGAATTGGCTCCCAGCGTTGCGCCGGGCACGTTGGCGGCCCCGAGCACCTCGCCGAGCAGCTCAAAGGCCATGGCTGACAGCGTGGCGTGACGGTGGCCCTGCGATCCCTTAAAGTAAACCACCGAAGCCGGACGGTAGGGCAACGTCTTGCCGTCAATGACGATAGTGCTGCCGACCCGGGCTGCCTCAGCGAATTCTTTCGCGATTCGGCGAATAGTCGCTGCCGGCACAGTCGTTATCTCAGAGGCTATTTCGGGAGTGTAGCGCTGGACGTGTTCCTTGAGCAGCGCAAAGGCCGGCTGCGCCGATACGCCGTTTGCCGAATAGGTTCCCTCCAGCGCGAAATCCCCGACCGACGCGTCGTCGAACTCTTTGGCCTGCCCAGAAGCGGCGTCCCATACCAGCGGCTTGCCGCTCTTGCTATGGCGCACGTAGTGGCCGTCGCCACCGATCAGGTAGGGCCCGTTGGTGTGGTGCTTCAGATGCTCGACGTCGTAGATGCCCAGGTCGTTCAGGATAACGTTGAGCATCGCGAGTGCCATCGCGGAGTCGGTTCCTGGCCGGATGGGAATCCACTCGTCGGCCTTCTCCGCCGCCATTCCCATCCAGGGATCTATCACCACGTGGCGCATGCCATTGACGCGTGCGTCGGCCAGCCGCTGCGCCATCGCATTGTTGGCGTAATGTGCTCCGCAACCCACCGGAACTCCGAAGTTCAGCAGGTACTTGCAGTAGTCGGGATCGGGCTGGCAGGTGAAGGCGCCGTGCAGCACACCGCTCATTAGGTGCTCGGCGTTGCCACAGTGAGTTCCCGCCCCGGTAAAGAAATAGTTAGGCGATCCGAACGCCGTCGTGAAGCACAGGTTCACGTGCATGGCGTCCCAGACCGCGACCGACGCCGCGCACAGGAGCTTGCGCGGGTCTTCGGCGCGGGTCTTCTTGAGGCGCTCGGCGATGGTGTCGAGCGCCTCTTCCCACGTGATCTCGACCCAGCCCGGGTCGACGCCGATGCCCTTGTTGGGATTGGTGCGCTTGAGCGGCACATTGAGCCGTTTCGGATCGTAGAGCTGCATCATGCCGCTCAGGCCGCGCGCGCAGATCCGGCCTTTGTTGGCGGGCGAATCTGGGTTGCCCTCGATTTTGACGACCACGCCGTCGACCCTATGAACGCGGATCGCGCAGTGGCTGTAGCAGATGCGGCAGGCCGACGGAATCCAAACGTCGTCAGTTTTGCCGTTGGTTGCGGAAGCTTCCAGCATGAGACCCTCCCACGATTCGCCGCCTTAGCCGCCGGATACGGGTGACAGCACAACGATTGAGATCTGGGCTGTCCCCGCGTTGCCAGCGCCTAGCTTTTGCTTGAGGTTTGTCACGGCCTGATTGTTAACGAAGATTCGTACCGAGCCGCTAAGTTCGCCTGGCGCCCGGAACAGCCGTTCGCCAAGCTTCTCTCCATAGCGCTCCACCAGCGCCCGCAGCAGATCTTCCACCGCGGCGTCATCCGCCAGCGAGGCTCGGCACTCACCCTCACCAATTAAGTGCCGCACCATTCCGGTCAGCCGTACCCGTGCTTCCATACGGGGCGTCCGCGGCTACGGCGACAGGTAGTAGACCGACGGGTTGGTGCCGCGTTCCGGAAGAAGCTGAGTCCCCGCGCGTTCAACTATCAGTCGTGACACTTCGCTTTCCGGATCTTCCAGATCGCCGAAAATCCTGGCCTTGGCCGGGCAATTCGCCACGCAGGCCGGTTGCTCGGACCGCTCCACCCGGTGCGCGCAGAAGTTGCACTTCATCACCACGCCGGTGGGATGATTACGGTAGCCTTTCTCTTCGTAAGGCGTCAGGCCGCCGCCGTCGAAGTAATGCTGCTCCTCACCGTAGTAAAACCGTGACCCGTACGGGCACGCCATCATGCAGTAACGGCATCCAACGCACTTGTCGGCGTCGATATCGACGATCCCGTCGGGCCGCTTGAAGCTTGCCTCGGTAGGACAGACCTTTACGCAGGGCGGATCGGCACAGTGCATGCACAGCAGCGGTAGCGACATGCGGCGCACCTTCGGATACGTCCCGATCTCGCGCTTCACCACCCGCGCAAACAGGACACCCGGCGGCGTCGCATTCTCGGCCTTGCACGCAATCTGACAAGCGTAACATCCGATGCAACGCTTGAGGTCTATGACCATACCGTATCTCATATCGCCTCCAGCCCCGACGCTCGTGGAAAGGCCCCAAAGGTGAGCGGAGCGTAAATCCCGGCCTTGGCGATTGCGTAGGTGATATAAAAATCGCCGATGAGCGAGGCCACGGCAATGGCACCCACCGCCGAACGCGGCAGTTCAGTGAAAAAGGCCAGGCTCCCGCCAGCGACCGGAATCAGAATGCCTGCCAACACCACCCCGAGGTAAAACGGAAGTGAGATGCGGCCGCGCAGAAGCTCCTGGACAGAGCGCTGCGCAGCGACGCCCGAATCCTTCATGATCCAGACGTAGAACAGAACTATCGCGGCAGCCGAGACCACCGTCCATAGCTTGGTTGTCTCAACCGCGTGAAGTCCTGCAACTTTCCCTCCCGCTGCGGCGATGAGGAGGAGAATCGCCAGCCCGCTGCGAAATGCGTACCCGATGAAAACCGGCGGCAGGATGGGCGAATTCCAAAACGGGATGCCCCTAGCTGCGCCGAAGACGAAGCCCTTGTAAGTCGTGATCCACAGCGCCGACAGAACCGACACCACCAGCATCGCCTCACCAAAGTGACTGGCCATACTCCAAGGCACCCCGGCAGCAAACATCGGCAACAGGTAGAGGAGTCCCGAAACGCTGAAGATCAGCATCCCCAGCATCCCCCGGCTTAGCCATGAAGTCCGCACATGCACCACGATCCGCCAAAACCTCAGCGGACGCCCAAGGAAAGCCAAGTGCGCTCCGCCACTAGCCCCCACCAACAGCAGGAACCCGGCGACCAGCCCTAGGCGAACGTCGAACAGGAGGGGCGTCGAGACCAGCCAGGTCCCGGCACCTACGCCGGAAAAGAAAAAAGCCCAGATCAGGTACAGCCCCTGCCCTTCACCCCATTGCCTTTGCGGCCGGAAGAGCGCGCCTACATCCTCCGATAACTTGTCAAACGGATCCATCGCGGTTCGTCCCCGTTCCGAAGCCGTCGAAACTCCGGGTTGCGAAATAGTTCCAGCTCCCGAGGGCTGGACGGCTTTGGCGCCGGCCGACACTCCCTCCCGAATTGACAAACACCTCAGCTTACCCCCAACTCGACTCGCGTCCTACACGCATAAGCCGAGCCAGCCTGACTCGCACCTCCGAATTGAACTGAACTGTTTTTATACCAAGTTTACGTTATACATTCTGGCTGCAGCCAAGGGAGGTTTCACATAGTACAACAGTGTGTACTGATACCGAACGCAACAGTCGGTGGTTCCAAGCGCTACAAACAAGTCTGACTTTGTGGAACGAACCGCTACTTATTGTCGCAGTGGCGCATCTCTGATAATCAAGAGTTCGAGGCTTGTGGATGGGGGCCGGCCGTGCCTGCGGCAAGTTGGGCTTTCTGCGCGGTTCCGCCTCAAACGCCTCGTTTCACGAGGACCGGACGCTTGGCTGTTGTCGGGCTGGCCAATCAGAAATCGCTGTCGGCTCGGCTCCCATCAGTTGCTCGTGGCGCTGTTTGCACCGGAGGCATATTGATGAACATTCCCACCTTGGAGGAAAAGCTGCGCGCGCTTAAGGTCACGCCGCCCACGGCACGCGAGCTCGAATGCGTTAAGCAGGTGCGCCACGGCGATTACGAAATCGGCCTGCGGCGCACCGACGACATCGTGGATGAAGGCCACGAAGTTTTCGTGCGTTCGTCGCGCAGCTCGATGGGCGTGGCCGGCGATTCGATCGTCGCGCTGTTCACGGCCCAGGGCGACCTGGTCAACGCCTCGTCCGGCACCTACCTGCATTCGATCATCCCGGTGCTGGTAATCAAGTACGTGCTCAAGAATTTCGCCCGCAACCCGGGCATCCGCGACGGCGACATCTGGTTTGCCAACGACGCCCTCTACGGCGGCATCCACAATCCCGACCAGATCGTGGTGATGCCGGTGTTCTTTCGCGGCGAACTGGTCGCCTGGACAGCCGGGCTGTCACACACGACCGAGACCGGGGCGTGCGAGCCGGGCGGGATGCCGCTTTCTGCGCGCTCGCGCTTCGAAGAGGGGATGAACCTGCCGCCGATGAAAGTCGGCGAAAACTTCGAGCTCAGGCATGACTTTTTGGAGCTGTTTGCAGCCTTTGGGATTCGCGCGGAGCAGATGGTGACGGTGGATCTCAAGGCGCGTTCGACCGCGGCCGACCGGGTGCGAATGCGTCTGGTCGAGACGTGCGAGCGCGAAGGCGTCGAGTTCGTCACGGGGCTGTTTCGGCGGATGCTGATGGACGCCGAGGCGGGCGCCCGCAGGCGCATCGCGTCCTGGCCCGACGGCACCTATCGCTGCGTCACCTTCAGCGACACCGTCGGGGTCAGGCAGGGACTGATTCGCAACTGTTACATGACGATGGTCAAGCGCGGCGACCAGCTCGTGTTCGACTTCACCGGGACCAGTCCCGAGAACATGTCGAGCTACAACGCGCACGCCCAGGCGGCGATCGGGCATCTCGCGAACTTCATGTACGAGTACGTGTTCCACAACCTCCCGATCAGCAACGCGACGTTCCAGCCGATTGACTTCATTTTCCCGCCGAACATCTGCCTTAACGCAAGCGAGCGGGCGGCGACCAGCAACGCAGTCATGATTTGCCGCGGCTTGATGAGCGCGATGCACAACTGCGTGGGGCGCGCGATGTTCCCAACTCAGGAGTGGCGTCAGGCGTCGGCTTCGGCCGCCAACGGCACCACCGGCAATATCCTATCCGGCATTTCGCAGTGGAACCTGCCTTTTGCCGACTTGATCGCGTATGCGCTCAACACCGAAGGACAGGGCGGCCGGCCGGCAGACGACGGAATGAACGCCTACGGGTTCTGCTGGTGCGCTTTTGGCCGGGCGCCGGACGTGGAAAGCATGGAAAACGAGCTTCCGCTGCTGGTGCCCTTCAGCCAGCACTGGACCGACAGCGGCGGTGCCGGAAAGTATCGCGGGGGGCTGGGCACGGCGCAGTTCTGGTCCGCTCATCACACCGAGCAGGTCTACTTTCTTTCAGTTGCCACCAACAGCCTTGTGCAAACACCGCAGCCGCTTTTTGGCGGCTACGCTCCACCCACGGTGCCGGGGCTGACGGTACACGACGTCGACGTCGATGAGTTCCTGCGCAACGATGGTACCCGAAATATCGACCTGCGTTCGGTTTTGCGCGGCGAGATGGGTGGCAAGCTGATATCTGAGTTGTACACACGGCCACCGCGCCGAATCGAGAAAAGCCATCCGATTACCGTTGCTCTGACGCCGGGAGGCGCCGGCTACGGCGACCCACTTGACCGTGATCCCCTCGCCGTCGAGCGCGATCTGAAGGACGGTCTTATCTCCGAGTGGACGGTGACCAATCTTTACCGAGCGGTCTACGATTCGGCAAAGGAGCGGGTCGATATTCAGCGAACACAGAAGCTCCGTGAGAAAGAGCGGCAGGCCCGGATACGGAGGGGCAAGCCGCTGCGCGAATTCGAAGCGCAATGGCGCAAGCGCCGGCCACCCGCCGAGATCCTCGAGTTCTACGGCCTATGGCCCGACGCTGCAGCGAGCGGCCAGCTCTACCGGCCATGAGGCTTGGCTTGACAAATAGCCGATGCTGCGAGCAGGAAAACTAGCCTAATGGCTTTTGTGCACAAACACAGCAAGTGAGGGACAGATTATGGGGGTAATGCGTCGTTTGTTATTTGTAGCGGTTCTCGCGGTGCTGGCGATGGGGGCGACTTCATTCGCCGCCGAGCAGACCATCCCGCCGGGAACTATTATAACTATGCGGAACTGGCAACAGTATACAGCCTTTATGCCGGACGGCATGAAGGATCTTTTCGCCGGCAAGTATTTCTGGAAAATGCCGCCGGATTTCCAAATGGTGGTTGGCCCATTTCATGACTTTCCGCCACCCAAGGAGTATATCGAAGACACCAAAAAGTACGCGGGTCACGTCCAGATTATCAATTTTCCCGACGGCCGGCACAGCATCAAGGGCTACGTCGCCGGGTTGCCTTTTCCGAACCCGCAAGCGCCTCAGAAAGGATACAAGATCCTGGTCGACGAGTGGTATTTTTACTTTCCGCACATCCTGTGCGGCCCAATCGTCAGCCGATTGCTCGACCGCTTCGGAAATCGCTACGACGTAACGGCCCTTCTGGTGCTGCGCCGCCATAGCTACGTAAGCGACTATAAGACGCCGGTCGACGATCCCAGTTTCCCCGGCGTCTATACGACCTACTATCTGGGACTTATTGCTCCTGAGCAGGCAAAGTATCTGGCCCAACTCACCGTCTACTATACTGACCCCGCAAAACTCAATGACCTCTTCATGTTTATCCCCGCGCTTCGCCGCACCCTGCGGCTCAGCACCGGTGCGCGATGCGCGCCCTGGGCCGGCACCGACTGGATACAGGACGACACACGGCTTGGCGGCTGGAACGGCGGCATAACGAATGTCGAGGTCAAGTTTCTCCGCATGCAGAACATCCTGTCCTTCGTATACGCGCCTGATCCAAAGGTCTGGGCCGACTGGGACAATTTCTATCCGCGGCTATTTCTGCCCAAGCCAATAGTCGGAAAGTGGGAGGTACGCCCGGTTTACGTCATCGACGTAAGGCGCGATCCCGCTATGCAGAAAAACTATTGCCTCGGCAAGAGAATCCAATACCTGGACAAGGAGACGTTCGTTCCTTTGTGGAACGATCTTTACGACAAGCAAATGAAGCTGTGGAAAATGCTTCCCTACCTGTCTCCCGCCGTTCCAATACCCCACGAGGGAGTGCAGATCAATTCCCAAAACATGATAACGGGCATCTATGATGTTCAGAACGACCATCTGACCTGGTCGATTACAAATATGAATGGCCAGTACGTGAAAGGCAACGAAGATTGCCGCAACCACATGGGCCGCGATTTTACAACCAGCTTGTATGACACAGTAAGCGGCCTGAGCGAGATTATGCGTTGAGGACCGCTTCAAGGCGCACGGCACGCCATCAGCGCTGGCCAGAGCTGGGATGCGTCTGAACCTTTCCCAGGCCAGGCGACTAGGCTTTTGTGGTCCGGCGCGAAATTACGAACTAGCGCTGCGCTTGCGCGCGTTCGCCATCCTCGGGACTGCGCAAGTTTGGTAAGCTGCGATGGCTGAGCAGGGTGTTGAGGAAGTTGAGATTTCGACAACCAGAAGGAGTTGCCGCTCAACACCCTGCCAGAAAACCCGTCTCCTTTTGCTAGTGGCAGTTGACTCGTTGCCATGACCGGCAAAATTCAACGTCGGGAGGCCTCACGGATCAGCGATGAGCGATGTGAGTTTCGGGATTTTCGACCATATCGAGCGGACCAGCGGAGGCGCGCGGTTACACGAACTTTACGATGAGCGGCTGGGCCTTATGGAGGCGGCCGACCGGGCCGGCTTCTGGTGCTACCATGTGGCCGAGCATCACGCGACCCCGCTCGGAATGGCGCCCTCGCCGAGTCTGCTCCTCGCCGCCGCGGCGCAGCGCACACGCCGGATGAGGCTGGGAGCGTTGGTCTACCTGCTCCCGTTTTACCAGCCGCTGCGCCTAGTGGAAGAGATTTGCATGCTCGACAATCTGACAGGCGGGCGCCTGGAGGTCGGAGTAGGCCGTGGCGTGTCGCCCTTCGAGCTGGGACACCATCGGATCCCGTTTTACACCACGCGCAACATTTACAACGAGGCGATGGAGGTAATCGTCAAGGGACTTCGAAACGAGCGTCTCACGCACAGCGGACGTTTGTACGAGTACGACAACGTGCCGATGGAGCTGCGGCCGATGCAAAGCCCGCATCCGGCCTTCTGGTACGGAATAATCAGCGACGACAGCACAGCTTACGCGGCGCGCCTGGGCATGAACGTGGTGTCGCTCGGTCCCGATGAGTTGGTGAAGCGCCTGTCAGCCGTGTACCGCGCGACCGGCCGCGACCGTGCCGCCGACCTGAACCCTCACGTAGAGCGGCCCCGTGTGGGCGCCCTGCGCCACATCGTTATCGCCGACGACGAGCGCGAAGCCGAACAATTGGCGCGCGACGCCTACCGCGTCTTTTACGACAATGCGCAGAAGCTTTGGCGTGACTTCTTAACCATCGTGCTCGCCTTCACTCCCGATTACGACGCGGCGCTCAAGCAGGGGACGCTGATGGTGGGCACACCGGCGTCGGTTCACGAACAGGTAGGACGCTTCTTCGACGAGAGCGGATGCGACTACCTGGTGCTCTCTTTCGCCTGGGGCAATCTCAGCGCCGCGCAGGCACGCCGCTCGCTCGACGCCTTCGCATCCGGCGTAATGCCGGAGTTTGCCGGACGCCGGTCGGACGGGTCCTACCCGCGCTAGGCCGGCGTGCCTTCGCTTTCAAGCTTGCGCTTGATGTCTTCGCGCAGGTCCTTCTTGGAAATCTTCCCGACGGCGGTCATCGGAAAACGCTCGACCACTTCCAGCCGTTCGGGCAGCTTGAACCTGGCGATGCGCTGATTCTCGAGAAAACCTGCCAGACCCCTAAGGTCGAGTTGGGCGCCGGGCGCAAGCGTGACGTAAGCGCAGGATTTTTCTCCCATCACCGGATCGGGCATCGCCACCACCGCGGCATTGCTCACCGCCGGATGGGTCAGGATGAGATTTTCGATTTCTTCCGCGCTGATCTTCTCGCCGCCGCGGTTAATCAGGTCCTTGCTCCGCCCTTCGACGACTAAGTTGCCGCTGGGATGGAGCCGTACGACGTCGCCGGTACGGTAATAGCCGTCGGGAGTAAAGGAGTTGCGGTTGTGCTCGGGAGCCTTGTAGTAACCGCGAATCGTATAGGGACCACGCGCGATCAGCTCTCCCAGCTCGCCAGGTGGAACGTCGGCACCGTTTTCGTCGATGATGCGGATCTCGTCGGCCTCCGATATGGGGCGTCCCTGGGTTTCGAGAAGCACTTCCTCTGGATCGCCCTGGCGCGAACAGCAGCACAGCCCCTCGGCCATCCCGTAAACCTGGGTCACCACAGGGCCGATTTCCTGCAGGACTCTCCGCGCCGGCTCGGGATTTAAACGCGACCCACCCACCGCCAGCGACCGCAACGAGGAGAAATCGGTCCGTTTCAGTCGCGGATGGGCAAGCCAGTTCACCACCATCGCCGGCACCGCACAGGTCCAGGTCACGCGCTCGCGCTCGATGAGATTGAAGATGTTCTCGGGATCGGTGTTCGACGTCACCACCAGCTTGCCGCCCAGAACCATGGCCGCCTGAACGGCAAAAGGCAGCGGAAAATTATGCATCATCGGGATAGAGACCAGCGCAACACTGTTGGTGTCGTAACCCGTCTTCGGCGCACCCTCCAGGGAGTTGTAGAGATAATCGTTATGGGTGCGCGGGATCACCTTGGGCAAACCCGTGCTGCCGCCGGAAAGCTGAAAAAGCGCAGGGGCCTCAGGACGCGGCTTGAGCCTGTCAAGCGAGCTTACGGATCCGCGTTCCTCGATTCGGTCGGCGAGCAGATCGGAAAACAGCGTCATGCCCGCGGCCGCGTAGGAGCCGGCAACCACGATCTCGCGCATCTGGGGCAGCTCCTCCCGCAGCTCCTGCGCCATCGCGACGTGATCGAAACCG